>NZ_JBHFNQ010000115.1:0-46894 GCF_041929345.1 Floridaenema aerugineum BLCC-F46 | reverse complement strand
CACCACTAAATAAACTTATAGAATATGTGCAGAACCAAGAGAATCCAGAATAAATCGTTGCTACGCATTTTTATGTTGGTTTCGCTAACCCTACCTAAACTTCGTTATAGGTAGGGACTGCGCTCAACATTTTTGTTCAATTCTCCCTACCTCCGCACTCCCGAACCCACTTCTTCCCTGTTGCCTTCTGTGAGCAAAAAATCCCGTTTTAGACCGATCGCCGCCATAGCTATGGCTGTTGGATGAAAGAATCATTTTCACCAACTGTGGATGATTTTGGTTCGGCTTTTTTTGCCGCATTGGTTTGGTCGTTATTCGTTTGGTCGTTTGAACCATTGATAGTTGTTAATAAAGCGGCTTTGGTGCTGCTGTCTACAATTCCGTTAGGTGTGAGTTTGGCTTGTTTTTGGAATTTAATTACAGCTTCTTTAGTTAAGGGGCCAAAGTTGCCTGTGTTATTGCCTGTGTAATAGCCTAAAGCTTGGAGACGTTGTTGTAGGGCTTTGACTTCCTGACCGCGATCGCCTATTTTTAGACTAGCTTGAATTAAAGTTCTGTTATTACTTGCAGGTTTGTCCGAATTATTAGTTAGGGAGCCATTAGTAAAAGGCGAATTATTAAAGGTGGGATCTAGTGCTTGAGTAGTACCGCCTCCTTTAGTCAAAGCTGACCAAGTATTACGTCCGACAACACCATCAACCATTAAGCGACTGGTGCGTTGAAATTGCCTAACTGCTACAGCAGTTTCTAGATCGAACTTCCCATTAATCGCACCCCTGTAAGCACCTGCATCAGTTAAAAGTTGTTGTAAGCTTTTGACATCTGAGCCTTTAGCACCCCGGCGTAAATTTGGTTGTTTGCTAGGGTCGATCGCTGTTTGGGCGGTTTTTTCTGTTTGCGGTTCGGGAGTGGTTGGCGCTACTTCCGCAGTGGTTGACGCTGCGGTTGTATTTTCCTGAAGTTTCTGTTCTAAGGCAGTGAGAGTTGTGGTTTCGACGATCCCATCTGCCGTTATGCCTTCATCTTGCTGGAAGCGAATCACAGCCTTTTTGGTCAATGGGCCAAAGTGTCCGGTGGGACTGCCATTGAAGTAACCTAATTTTTGTAATTTTGTCTGAAGTTCTGCTACTTCTGTGCCTCTGCTACCTTGGGTCATTTGAGCCATTGCCTTGGTAGCAATTCCGACAGTGCTAATTGTAAGTACCAAGCTAAGTAAATGAATCCAGGCTCTTTTGCCGAAATTTCTCCAGTTTACTCTTTGGAAAATTTTGACCTCTTCTAAATTAGCACTAAAGTCTGCATCCTCGTTTTCCTCGTAGGAACTTGCCTGATGTATGTAAATAAGGTTTTCCATAATTTCCCAGTCCAACTTTCGACAACGCTTGCTACTCCCAGAAAGAAGTAGGCTATCAAAATTTTAATTTACAGTTATTTTCTATTCAATAACTCAATCAATAAATAATGTGACATATTAATGTGTCATATCTAACTAAAGGTTCGGAAAATATAGCTAATTTAGTAAGTTTTCCTCAGATGGTTGTTAAATCAGGAAATTTATAGACTTTTCTGGTAAATTCTCCATCAATTTCCTCACTAGGGGGGATGAAGCGGAAAAAGTCAGGAGTCAAGAAGAGTTGAGCTCTTGACTCCTGATGTTCAGAGGTTAGTTAGATGGGGAATTAGGCCGATCGCTTTTCTGAGGCTTGTGAGTAACTTGAGAGTTATCATGAGGCTTAGATCCATTACCATTACCATTGCCGTTACCATTACCATTAGACCCATTATGCCCGTCTAAATTTTCGCCGTGACGGTAATAGACTAAAGTCTGAGCTTTTGGTGTTGGAGTTGGTTTTTTGGCTGGGGTTACAGTTGGTTTGTGAGTGCCTTTACGGAAGAGGTCTTCGATATTTTTCACCACAATAAATAGTACAGGTACGATTAACAAACTCAAAAATGTGGCAATGCACATTCCGCCAATCACAGCCGTACCCAAAGACTGACGTGCGGCTGCACCTGCGCCTGTGGCGATCGCCAAAGGAAAGATCCCGATAATAGTAGAAAAAGCGGTCATTAAAATCGGGCGTAAGCGTTCCTCAGAAGCTTGAATTGCTGCTTTAACAGTTGGCACACCTCTTTCTTTTAATTGGTTGGCAAATTCCACAATTAGAATCGAGTTTTTACTTGCCATCCCAATCAACATTACTAAACCAATTTGAGTGTAAACATCATTGGCAAATCCTCTGAAGTACACTGCTAACAGCGCCCCCAAAATTGCTAAAGGCACACTCAACATAATAATCAATGGATCGACGTAATTTTCGTATTGTGCGGCTAACACTAAAAACACCAAAATAAACGCGAATCCAAAGACAATAATTGATTGTCCTCCCGATTGAATTTCTTCTAAAGTTAACCCAGACCATTCATAGCCAAAACCTCTAGGTAAGACTTGTTTAGCTACGGTTTCCATAGCTTCAATTGCTTGTCCCGAACTGACTCCTGGTGCGCCGGAACCGTTGATTTCAACAGACCTGAATAAGTTGTAATGCGAGATAACTGATGGCGCTGTGGTTTGAGAAACTTTGACTAAGTTACTCAGCGGAACCATTTGGTTTGTTGCCGATCGCACATACAATTTATTGATGTCTTCTGGATTAGAACGGAACTGGGTATCAGCTTGAACATAGACTCGATAACTGCGGTTAAACTGATTGAAATCATTTACATATTGTGAGCCTAAGAAAATCTGTAAAGTACTGAAGATGTCTTCTAAAGAAACTTGGAGAGCGTTGGCTTGGTTGCGATCGACTTCCACTGTTAATTGTGGTGTATTACCATTAAAATTAGGTCGCAAACCGACTAATACTGGCGGTGCTGGGTTATTCGGAGTACCAGGATAAGTGCTAGCTCTACCCATGAATTGACCTAACACTTCTTCCATAACTCTAAAACCAAGATTGTTGCGGTCTTGGAGTTGGAATTCAAAGCCACCAAAGCTACCTAAACCTTGAATTGCAGGTGGGGCAAATGGAATAACTGTTGCTTCTTTAATCGAGAGCAATTGGGGGAAAAGGCTACCAATTATTGCCTTGGAAGATTGGTCAGGTCTTTTTCGTTCGTCCCAAGGTTTTAAAGTAGTAAAAATCAAGCCATTATTGGGAGTTGAACCACTAAAGCTAAAGCCACCAACGGCAAAAATATTTACTACATCAGGCTGGCTTCTTAGAATAGCTTCGGCTTTTTCTAAGACTTTTTCAGTGTAGTTTAAAGAAGCTCCTTCGGGGCCTTGAACAATAGTAATAAATACCCCTTGGTCTTCTTCGGGTAAAAATCCTCCTGGTACTGCTGTAAACAACCAATAAGTTGCAGCTAAAGCGCCAACAAATAGAATCAGGACAAGGTATCTCAGTTTGGTGACAATGCCCAAAATCCAAGCATAGACTTTTCTGGTTTCATCAATAACCCAGTTAATTGGGCGGAAAATCCAGTTATTTTGTGCTGAGGATTTTTTGAGTAACAAAGCTGAGAGAGTTGGCGTAAGTGTAATGGCGTTAAAGGTAGAAATTGTGATGGAAAAAGCAATTGTCAAAGCGAATTGTTTGTATAATTGTCCGGTGGTACCGGGGAAGAATGCGACTGGGACAAATAAGGCGATTAATACTAGAGAAGTGGCGATTACTGCTCCTAGTAAATCGTTCATGGAATCGATCGCAGCTTTGAGTGGATTTTCTCCTTCTTCTTGCACTCTGCGAGTGACATCTTCGACAATAACGATCGCATCATCCACCACTAACCCTGATGCCAAAGTCAAACCAAACAAAGTCAGGGTATTAATGTTAAATCCCAGCAATTTAACAAAGATAAAAGTTCCAATCAAAGCTACAGGAATTGCGATCGTGGGAATTAAAGTCGCTCGCCAATTCTGTAAAAACAGGAAGATAATTAAGATTACCAACCCCACCGCCATGAGTAAGGAAGTTATAACTTCTCTTGCTCCAGCTTCAATAAATAAAGTTGTGTCGTAAGCAACTTGATATTTAATCCCAGGTGGAAAAGATGGCGCTAATTCTGCCATAGTTTGTTTGACAGATTGCGCTACATTTAAAGCATTACTACCTGTTAATTGACTAATTCCTAAACCAATCCCTCTGCGTCCGTCAAATCGTAAAAGGGAACCATAATTTTCAGCACCTAATTCGGCTCTACCAACATCTTTTAATTTAATTAAACTGCCATCTTCACCAGTTCTAATTACCAACTCGGCAAATTCATTAGTATCTTGTAATCTTCCCTTCGCTTCCACCGCAAGTTGATATTGTTGATTTGGTGGTGCAGGTTGTTGTCCAATTTGTCCTGCACCTACTTGCAAATTTTGCCGACGCAGTGCATTTACAACATCTTGTGGTGTGAGATTGCGACTTGCTAAACGATTCGGATCTAACCACAAACGCATTGCATAAGTACGTTCACCAAATATTTGGACATTAGCAACACCTTTGATTCTTTTTAAAGCGTCGGTAATGTAAAGATCGGCATAGTTACTCAGATATAAGTCGTCGTATCGGTTATTTTCGGCATAAATTCCGATCGCTAATAAAAAACCGCTAGATTGTTTATTTACCCTAACTCCTGTTTGTTGTACTGGCCCTGGTAATCTTGATAAAGCAGAAGAAACTCGGTTTTGGACATCTACCGCTGCTAGGTCTTGATCCCGTTCTAGTTCAAAGGTCAAAGAAATACTACTAGTACCATCATTAGCACTAGTAGATTTCATGTATTTTACCCCTTCAATGCCGTTCAATTCTCTTTCTAAAATATTGGTGACAGTAGACTCAACAACTGAGGCATTAGCACCAATATAATTTGATTGAACTGTTACTTGAGGCGGCGCAATCTCTGGATATTGAGCGACAGGTAATAAGAAGATACAAGCTGCTCCAACCATAGTAATAACGATCGAGCAAACTGTGGAAAATACAGGTCGCCTGATGAAAAAGTCAGATATAGAAAAAATCATGCAGTTTAATCAGGGTTTTTGTCATTGGTTATTAGTCATTGGTCATTGGTCATTGGTCATCGATTATGAATTAAACTCACTAATGACTAATAACTAATGACTAATGACTAGTTTGATGGTGGAGTATTACCTTGTCCCCCTGGCGCACCTGCTCCGGGTGCTTGGGATTCAGGCATAATGGGAGCGCCGTCTCGCAGTTGCAAAATTCCGGCGACGACTATTTGTTGTCCTGGTTGCAAGCCTTTGAGGATTTCTTGTTGATTACCTGTAATTTTGCCTAGTTCGACTGGTACTTGACGAGCAATCATACCTGGTTTGTCAGAGTTGGGTGCTGTTTCGACGACAAACACGAAGTTTTTTCCTGCCATCCGGGAAATTGCGGTAACTGGTACAACTACTCCGGGACGAGTTTCCCAGATTATTTTCGCTTGCACAAATTGATCGGTTCGCAGAGTGCCATTGGAGTTGTCGAAGCTGGCTTTAACGAGGACTGATTGGGTTTGGGGGTTAATATTGGGTGCAATGAAGGATATTTGTCCTGTTTGCACGGGTTTGCCTTGATTATCTATCAGTTGTACAGGCATTCCCATTCGCAGTCTGGTGGCTAGTTCTACGGGAACGTTGATTTGGGTTAGTAGGGTGTTGTTGTCTGCGATCGTATAAAGTTCAGTAGAAGAACTGACAAAATCACCAACTTTTACGGGAATATCCCCAATTACACCCGCAAAAGGAGCATTAATACTGTAGTAATTCAGCCTGACTCGTTCTTCAGTCGCTCCGGCTGCTTGTTGTTGAATTATCCTTTCTTGTCTGGTAATGTTGGCTTCGGCTCTAGCAATGGCAGCTTCTTGAGCACGAATTTCCGCTTCCACTTGTGCTAATTGTGCTTGTGCTCTTTGCAACTCCAGTCTTCTTTGATCTAGCGCTTGTCTAGTGACTGCGCCTTGACTTTGCAGTTGGGAAAATCTGCGGAATTCTTCCTGTTGGAATGCCAAATTAGACAAAGAGGATTGTCTTTGTGCTTGTCGAGAAATCAGGTTTTGTTTCGCATTGGCAACATCTGCTTGTGCTAATTTCATCTCAGAGCGTGCTGATTCTACTGCTGCAAGCTGACTTTGCAAAGATGCTCTTTGTTCGGCTGGGTTAATTTGGATGATCGGTGCGCCTGCTCTGACGCGATCGCCAGATCTAACAAATATATTAGTAATTTGACCGGAAACTTGCGGTCTTGGTCTGACAGATTGCCGAGATTCCAATCTCGCCACATATTCCGAACTATCTTCAATCGTTGTCGGTTGCGCTTCTCCCATCCTCACTGGCATTGCCATTGGCCCACCTGGCCCACCTGGCCCACCTGGCCTACCTGGGCCTGCTTGTTGTTGCCCACTTGGTTGGAAAAATCGATTGTATGCGTACCATCCACCACCACCAACTAACAACAGCATGAACAGTATTGCTAAGATCCGCAGAAATTTTTTGCTGGGTTTAGAGGCAGAGGTATCGAGGGTGGAAATATCTTCTTCTTGGTAATTTTCTATGTATGGTTCGCGATCGTCTTTTTTTTCTACTGGCAGCACTTTTATATTTGGCAACTGTTCACTACTGCTGCGTTGTTCGGTATTTTCGGTATTCATCTGCCCCTCTAACTAATTGACTAGATACCGCTAGCAAATTTTAGTAATATTATTAGTTACTTTACCACAGTCAAAAGAGTGATTTTTTGACTTAATGCTCAGAATCCTTGGGAAAATTTAATTTTAACATAGTGGTCAATTGTTACGTTTAAAATCGATCGCTAGCTCGATTAGTAACCATCAATAGTGAGGATCTAGGGATTAACAATATTGTGCCATTTTAGTCTAAAATTTTTCTTTTTAGCTAAAAAAATAAATGATATTTATCTTGATAAGAATTCTATAATTTGGACTTGACAATCTAAAATAAATGAAAATCTGAGAATTTTTAACTTTAAATTAATTGTCTAATTTTTGTTTTAACCTTAAAACTTTTCAATTTCCCCCAAATACAGCCAAGTTATAGTACTTCCAAGGTACAGCTACCCTGTCAAATCCCGAGGTTTTCAGCATTTGCAGCTGTGCTTCCAAAGTTGCCAACCGATCGGGGCTAGAATATCCGTAAGGGACGCTTTTACCAACTTGAGAGCGAATTTCTGTTAAAGTACTTCCTTGTTCGATCGCCCATTCTTCCCTAGCAGTTTGGTAAACTGTTTTCATTAATTCCGATTCTGGTAAAATTGGGTCTGCATTCCAAAAAACGCCCCCCGGATTAAGACTGTGGCGAATTTGTTGAAATAGTTTTAGTTTCATTTCATCGGTAAGATGATGGATTGCTAAAGATGAAACACAGGCATCAAAATTATTACCAATATTAGCAGTTTGGGAGTTATTTGCCCATTCTCCAAAATCTGCTTCTTTAGCAATCCATCTTTGTTGATAACCAGCTACCCGAATTTTTTCTTGTGCATATTGCAGCATTCGTGGTGAGTAATCGACCGCTATAATTTGAACAGTAGGAAAGCGATTAAGTAATTTTAAACTTAATTCGCCTGTCCCACAGCCTAGTTCTAAAATGCGATCGACATTTGCGGGAATACACTTGACTAAAACATCAAGCATTTCGTCATATTTTCGCAGTAGTTGCCGAATTAATTGATCGAAATCAGCCGGATTCGGAAAAACCTCCCCTGGAAAAACTTCGTTATCTCTGGTAAATGCTGAATTTTCACTCATAAGTTTATGCCGATATTTGTTAATTTAGCATAGCATAATTTATTGCTGTACTAAAATTAATGAGTGACCACTTCGCTATTTGGTTGTGAAGAAAAGCATTTAAACAACTTGAAGGGCAACCAATTCAGAAATCGATGAACTTTTATCGGCGGATTTTTTGATTGTTGTTGCTCACAAAATTGTTCGTAATTAGACTGAGATGGCAAAGATTTTTCGTATTCAAAAGCCATGTGGATATAAGCTAAAGATTCCATAATTGAGCATCCTTTATTTTTCAGTATTTGATTTTAGTAAAGCTGGAAATTAACGGGAATTTAATTGTTGAGTAACCAGTAAATTGATTGTCTAGGTAAAGTCTCTGAGAAAAGAACTTTCTGGTAGCTTGACAAAGGCTAGGCAGTAGACGGTTAGAGAACTGGTTAACTTATGGCGATCGGTAAATGCTAGAATTTATAATCCACAATTCGGCAACAGAGAGATCTGATCCGGTTTTTTTGGCAAATTTCTCAGACAGTTGTGGATTTAAGAGGAATTTTTCCCTAAACTTGACCTACAGCCAGAAAAGCTTGATGATATCCTTGCAGATTTTCTGTTGAGACAATAGATGCTAGAAACCCGACGTTTGACTGCTACCTTAGCTGTAACTCTGCTGACTGCGGCGGCTGGATGTTCCTCTAATATTTCTCCTCCAGCTGTATCTAATACTCCTGCACCACAAGTCAACTCATTAAAAGATGCCACAACGGAACCAGCTATTTCAGTTACCAAATTAACTCTAGCTGCTATTAATCCCAATCCCGTAGAACAACTGAAAATAAATCAATATCTCGGTGGTTTGGCAGCTAAAGGTTTTACCAAAAAAACCCAAGGAGTATGGGTACAATCAAGTGATAGTTTGTTAGCAAATCACCAAGGTACAACACCTTTACCCGCTGCTTCAATTACTAAGGTAGCGACAAGTTTGGTAGCGCTTTCTACCTTTAGTCCAAATCATCGATTTCTGACTACAATTAGCACAACTGGCCCGATTAAGAATGGTACCCTAGAGGGTGATTTAGTCATTCAAGGAAACCTTGATCCTTTCTTTGTTTGGGAAGAAGCATTTGCTTTAGGTAATCGTTTAAATGAATTAGGTATCAAGCGAGTTAAGGGAAACTTGCTCATCAATGGCAAGTTTTACATGAATTATGAATATGACCCTTTAAAATCAGGAAATCTGTTAAAAGTAGGGATGAATTCCCGACTTTGGACACCCCAAGCGTTAACCCAGTATCAAACTTTGCCTCCTGGTACTCCTCGACCACAAGTAGTAATTGATGGTGCAGTCAAAGTAGTTCCGGCACTGCCGAGTAATGCTCAACTTTTAGTGCGTCATTATTCTCCGACTCTTGCCGATTTGCTCAAAAAAATGAATCGTTACAGTAATAATAAAATGGCGGAAATGATTGCTGATTCTGTTGGTGGTGCTCAACAAGTGGCGCGAAAAGCTGCTACACTTGCTGGGGTTCCTGAAGCAGAAATTCAATTAGTTAATGGTTCTGGTTTGAGTGAATTAAACAGGATTTCTCCCCGTGCAGCCGTAGCTTTGTTTTTGGCGATCGATCGCTATTTGAAACCATTAAATATGACTATTGGGGATGTGCTTACAGTAGTAGGACAAGATCAAGGGATTTTGGATGAACGCAAAATTCCTCAAATGTCAGTGGTGAAATCAGGTACTTTAAATACTGTTAGTGCTTTGGCGGGTGCTTTACCCACAAAAGATAAGGGAATTGTTTGGTTTGCGATTATGAATGGCGGAAATAATTTAACAGGTTTTCGCACTCAACAAGAGTTACTTTTGAACAATTTAGTTAATCAATGGGGAGTAGTTGATTCTCTACCTTCTGAGTTAACACCAACCCAAAAACCTGAAGATCAAATGTCTCGAAATGAAGTTGTAAAGTAAGGTACGTTGTTGCGCTTCAGCGCTAGCGTTTAGCGCTAAAGCGCAACAACATACCTTCTAAATCATAAATCCCATTTCGTTTAATCCTTGGCGAAGTCTTGCTGCTTCACTGGGATTATTTATTTCGTGAAGTTCGATCGCTCTTTTAAAAGCTACCAAACTCTCGGAAACATTACCCACTTTCAGGAAAACAACTCCTAAATTTTGGTAAGCATCGGCATAATTAGGATTTAGTTTAATTGCTTGTTGGTAAAGTGCGATCGCATCTGCAAATCTCCCCTTATGCTTTAACAACATTCCCAAATTATAATAACCAACGGAAAAGTTTGGGTCAATTATCATTGCTGCTGCGTAAGCTTCCTGCGCTGCTTCTAGTTGATTCCTTGCTTTAAGAACATTCCCTAAATTAATGAAAGCACCTAACTTTAATTGTGGTAAAATATCCAATTGGGTAGCAGTTTGATAATGCGACTCTGCTAAATCCAATTGTTGTAAAGACTCGTAAGCAATACCCAAATGATAGTGTAATTCGTAAAGTACACCTGCATCTATGGAATTAGCACTTAAACCACGTTGTAAAAGTTCTATACCCTTTGCTTTTTCACCGATTTCTAAATATAATGCTCCTAACTTATTGCAAACATAAGGATCATTGGGATGCTGGTTTAAATAACTCTCCATTGTGGTTTTTGCGGTTTGGAATTTGTTGCGGGATGCGATCGCCCCCGGTGCATACCCATAATGTAAAATAGCCACATCTGATAAACTAGCAATTTGCCATTGCGGTTCCTTCTGCAACAGCAAACTTACACTATCATCAATCATCGCATGATAAGGACGGGAAAAATACACCTCTGGATGCTTGCGAAATAACCGAGAAACTAAAGAATAAGGTGTTTGTTTTGCGCCTATTTCTTCTCTTACCAAATTCACAACTAAAAGGTTAGGTTGCTGAATTACTTGTTTTAACGGTGGAATAATTTCTGGTTTTAAAACTTCATCTGCATCCAAAACTAAAACCCAGTCACCTTGCACATATTTTAAAGCTTCATTTCGCGCCGCCGAAAAGTCATTACACCATTGAAAATGATAAACTTTTGCGCCAAATTCTTGAGCGATTTCGGGTGTTTTATCTGTGGAACCTGTATCTAAAACTATGATTTCATCAACTACCGTTTGGACACTTTTAAGACAGTTTGGTAGGGATTGTGATTCATTTTTGGCGATCGTGCAAAGGCTAAGTTTCATATTTCACTGAGAAGTTTTTCATTTGTTAATTTCACTTTCATATTTCGGTATACCATATAAATAATGATCGTGTTCCCTAGCCCAGTCTGATGGTGCTTCAACTGTTCCGGCAAATTTTTCTAGCACATCCCAAGCATCACTTTTTTCGAGAGTAGCAACTTCTGGCTCAATGGTAATAACATAGCGCTTGTTAGGTTCTAAGTTTATTGGTGTATCTGGATGGAGAAGATGACCATCAAATACAACTGTTAATGTTTGGCTCATTGTTAGATTTTGGATAATGAACTGATAAAAATTATTGTAATACTATTAGGTAGCGATCGCACTTCCGAAAAGCGATCGCATACTTCCCCAAAAGAGCGATACGCACTACGCGCACACTTCGTGAACGCCCACCCCAAATCCTCAACAATCAGTGTCTTTCTTTCTGGTTTTTTCGTCAATAATTCGCTTAAATAATTCAAATTGTTCTTGTTCTTCTTCCTTGGTTTTTGGCGGGTGGAATACGATCGTTTCTGAATCTGGTTTACGGCGACTAAACAACACGCGCAAAGCCTCAAGATCGTCATCGCCGCCGCGATGTGCAAGTGCATAAGCTTTCAATTCAGCATTAGTCATTGCTTCAAAGTTCGGTTTCATAGAAAATACCAAAGTCCACTGGGAGGTACAATTATTTGTAATTCGTCGCCTGCCAAAATATAAACATCTCCTGTCTGATAATCGAAACGGAATAGTTCAATATTTCTATAACCGTTAGATAACCACTGACAGACTCGCAGACAGGCTTGAGCTTGTTCATTCGTTGGGTTAATAGTTTTTTCCTCAATTCTGACACAGAGATTAAAATAAGTAGGTGTAAATAAATAAAGTGATAATAGTTATTTAAGAATGGGGCGGGCAGGATGCCCACCCCACAAGAGTTCCAGCTTTCTTGTGGGGTGGGCATCCTGCCCGCCTTTATTTTCACTTTATTTATATCTACCCACTTACTACAAATTAGGAGCGATACGCCTACGGCAGGCTACGCCAACGCATTTCCCCAAAAAATCTCAAATCTAATTACCAGAACTCTGACAAACAGTAAGTTGTTTTCTTGCTTCTTGATGGGTAACTAAATAATCTTTTAACCACACACATCCCCGTTGCAACAATTCATCTAATCCTTCCACGCGCCACCAGCGAATTTTACTAATATCAGATCCAGCAGCAGCCAAACGTTTGCCATCAGAACTAAAACTTACAGCCAAAACTTCGCCCGGATCGTAAACTTTGAAATTAGCTAATAACTGTCTGGGTGGTTTACCTGAAATAAACCATAACTTCACTGTACCATCAGCGCCAGCAGTAGCAAGGCGTTGTCCATCAGGACTAAAACTTAGACTTCTCACCTCACCTTGATGGGAATTAAACTGTTCCAACAGCTTACCGGAACGATTCCAAAGTCGAATTGTCCCATCATCTCCAGCAGTGGCAATTACCTTTCCATCGGGACTAAAACTGACGCTCCAAACTTGATTTTGGTGCGAATTAAATTGAGTTAAAGGCTCACCAAATAGGTTCCAAAAACGCACTGTACCATTATCACCTGCGGTGGCAATCACATCTCCATCCGGGCTAAAACTGACACTCCAAACTCTACCTTGATCGCTTTTAAATTCAGCTAATCGGAAGCCTTGGCGATGCCAAATTTCTACTTTACCATCGGCTCCAGCAGTGACAATTTTTTGTCTATCCGGGCTAAAACTGAGGCTTAAAACCCGACTTTGATTACTTTTGAATTGAGCCAATTGCTTACCAGTCCAATCCCACAATTTCACTTTACCATCAACTCCAGCTGTGGCAATTTGCTTGCCATCATTACTAAAACTAACGCGCCACAGTTCCTCACTTTCATTTTTAGGCATTTGTCCGCCTTGCAACACCGATCGAGATATTCCTCTTTGCCAAAATTGCCAAAGTCTGACTATTCCATCATCTCCACCACTGGCAATTTCTTTGCCATCGGGACTGAAACTTAAACTTAAAATTTGACCCTGATGAGAATAGGATTTAGCTAATTGTTTGCCGGAAAAATCCCAAATTCTCACTGTTCCATCGGCTCCACCTGTGGCTAGTTGTTTTCCATTGGAGCTAAATTTTATGCTCGTTACTTTGCCTTGATAGGAGTTGATTTGCGCTATTTGTTTGCCTTGTTGCTGCCAAAGTCGAATTGTACCGTCTTCTTCTCCAGTGGCGATGTAATCTCCTTTGGGACTAAAACTTAGGTTTCTGATTTTACTGGTGTTAGATGTTAGTTTATGCAGCAGTTTACCTGATTGATTCCAAAGTCTAACAGTGCCATCTTGTCCTACAGTTGCTAATTGCTGATTCGAGTTAAAACGGATGCTCCAAATTTGATTTTGTTCGGAGTTGAATTGATTTATTAGTTTGCCAAAATGATTCCAAATTCTAATGATACCGTCTTCTCCGGCTGAGGCGATCGCTTTTCCATCAGGACTAAAACTCACACTCCAAACTTTCCCGAAATGACTTGGCATCGAAAATAATTGTTTTCCTTGTTTGTTCCAAAGTCTAACTGTACCATCACCACCCGCTGTGGCAATCTGCTTTCCGTCTGGGCTAAAACTAACATCAAATACTTCCCCTCGATGCCCTTTCAGTTTAGCTATATTTAAACCTGTGCGCTGCCAAATTTTCACGATGCCGTCATCGTCGGCGCTGGCAATGTATTTTCCGTCGGGGCTATAACTAACGCGCCAAACTACTCCTTGATGTCCTTTAAATTGATGCCTTTGGTGAATTTTGTCGAGAATTGTTTGTAATGAATAAATCGGACTGATGGCTGGATATTCTTGTAGTAAAGCTTGATTGTTGCTCAGGGATTTTAAATCTTGTCCTGCTTGCATGGCTAACAGTAAAGATTCAATTTCTTTTTCTTCAGATTCGTATTGTCTGAGGGCGCTAATTCCTTCCCATTCTAGTTTGCTGCCTTCTCTTGCTTGTTTAATTGTTGTGCCTGCGTTTAGTACTAATGTGGCGGCAACAGCTGAAATGGCGGCTAATGCGGCTAATCCTCTTTTAATTGTTTGATTGGCTTTTTCTTGGGCTGTGGCTAAAATTTGATTGGCTTCTCTTTCTGCTTCTAGGGCTTTTTGAACTTCTTTTCGCTCTAATTCTTGACTGGCGGTGAGGAATTGATAATCGCGATCGCTCAATTTTTTCCCTGTTCCCCATTCTAAAGCATCTTGTAATGCTCTTCCCCGCAATAATCGCGATTCATCTTCACAGTCGGAAGCTACCCAAGCGTTGAGTGCTTCTGCATAAGGGCGCAAATTTACTAAGGCATTTTCTACCCAATCTTGGTTAAAAATTCTCTCGTAAATCCGATTAGCCATCACTAATTTATTTTGCTCTTTAATGACTAATCCTGTTAGTTGTAATTCCGTTTGTTCTAAACTGTGATCTACGGTAATTTCTCCTTGTTGCAATATTTGTTGATACAATCCAAGCAATCTACTGGTGTTGCGTTCACTTCTAAAAATCCGCTCGATGATTGTTCTCAGATGTTTCGGTTCGTCGTTGCTTTCCCAGTTTTCTATTATATGCGATCGCACTAACTCTTCAATCCCCAATTCTCCATCCCCATTCGCCACTAAATGACACAACTTTTGGGTGAGAAATGGTTGTCCTCCCGTCCAAGATAATATCTCTGGTAACACAGTTTCGGGATGACTAACTTTTGCCGCCAATCCTACCGCTAACGGCTGAATTTCATCTAATTGAAAGCCTCTTAAATGTATCGCTTGCCCAATATTAAACGGAGTGCGACTTTTATCTTTAATTAAATCTGATGGTGTCGCCACTCCCAAAAGGGCAAAAGTCAATCTTTTATATGCTGGTTTATCTGCGCGTTTGTTGAAGCAACTTCTAATAAAAATAAAAAAATCATCAATGGGAAAATTTAAACTTAAAACACTATCGATTTCATCAACAAAGATCACTGTATCTTGAGTTATTTCCACAAGTAACACTCGTTCGATAAACTCGCTAAATCGCTGCAAGGGAGAAAGAAACTCATGTTCGCGCCACCAACTCCGTAAATCGAATTGCTCAAATAAATTGAAACTGTTTACTAAAGAATAAACGATTCCAGCATACCACTGACTTTGATTAACATTCCAATTACCAATTTCGGAAAGATCGATCGCAGCACAAGCGATTCCTTGGGCTTCTAAACGGCGCATTGTTCGCAATTGTAAGCTAGATTTTCCCATCTGTCGGGAACTGAGCACATAACAAAATTTCCCTGATTTCAAAGATTGGTAGAAATCTTCATCTGCTTGACGCTTAACATAAGTTGGTGCATCAGGAGGAAGACTCCCACCTACTTGATATTTGTAGTTATAAGGGCAGGAAAAATCCGGGCTGTTAAAATTGATTCTCATAAAAGCACCCCATAAATATTAGAGTTAAAATTTTTACTCCTGTTTTGTTTAGATGAATTAACCTCTGGTTATCACCTAAAAATTTTCCAGGTGGTATATTATGGTTGTACTCTAACTTTTATGGGTGCGTTAATGCCCTGTGACGAATATAAAATTGTCTTAGATAGTGAGAGATGCAACATTTGAAATCAAGAAACTTCTACGTCTTGGTAAATCTTATCCCTTTGTGCCAAACTTAAAACTGTCAATGATCCTGTAGATAAAAAATCAGATTTTTGAGATATTTTAACCAGGAAAAACCTAATTTCGGCTGAGGCTTAGCTGATATTAAACCATAACTTTGAAAGTGATTAGAGAGAGAGGAACTAAGTTTACTCTAGCTCGAAATCAACATTTTTGATTTCATTCCCACGACATCTAATTAATCTTTGCCGAGGATAGGTTCTCACCGGAAGAAGAGAGCCCGCTTCGTTGCGAAAAACCCGCAACACATAATGACCTGCTGGCAAAGATGACAAATTATAACCAGGTTGATTAGAATTAATCCGAGCCATTTTCGATGAGCGATCGCTATTATTATTTGCCATCACCACAAAATCAGAGCGTTCCCGATCTAAAGCAGAACCAGATAATTTGCCAGAAATCGAGCAAGAACGTCCAGACGCTAGGTTAGATTCATCAGACAACTCATCAGCTTTAACCATATTTGTCGTACAAACAGACAATAAAAATAATGTTTGCAGCATAGCGAGTGCGCCCCAGTGCATTGAGGTCAAATTAAGAGCGGTTTTTAACCTCCGTTTTCTAATCTTTCCCGAAAATAAAGGCGATATAAATTGCAACGCGGTTTCACCTCATTACCTTGCAAATTGACTAATCCCATGCTGTGTAATTTAAAAGCCAAAATTGCTTCTAGTTTCACAGAATGAGAACTACTAACAACTTCCCTCATAGCTGTTGCTAATTCAGGATGCTGTTGTAAATTCCATAAATGACGACGTAAATGATCGGCATAAAGTCCCGATTCGGTGGGTGCCGATCTCAGCAGTTCCGCCAGAGTAGTATCTTTGCGAGCAATATGATACAGCGCAACTCGTACCAAAAAAGGATGTCCTCCCATCATTTCCATCAGTTGTTTAACTGAAGTGATATCCCAATTCAATCCATAGCGCCGCGCTAATTCCTGCACTTGTTCGCTATAAAATTCTGGTAATTCAATTGGTAATCCCACATTAAATGGAGACTGATTAATGTCGAGAGGAATATAAACTTCGGTCGAGTGTACCACTACCAAGCGCAACTTTTTCCAAATATCCCGCTTTTTAGATTCTTCATGCCAAGCCCGCAAAAGTCCAAAAAAGTCATCGGCAATTTCTGGGTGTAAGAAAACGCGATCGACCTCATCCAACCCCAACACCAGCGGTCGATCTAATTCTGGCAACAAATACTTTTCAAAGTAAGCTTTACAGTTAACCTTGCTGCCAAAAATATCATCCCAATAATCATCTAACTTATTAGGTAACTGTAACTCCAAACCCACATAAGCACAGAACCAACGTAAAAACTGTTCCAAATCTTTGAATATTGCCTTTTCTGCGAGATGAAAACTCAAAGTTACGGTTCGACATCCACGATCTCCTGCATACTGAACAATTCGCGCCATTAAAGAAGTTTTGCCCATTTGTCTGGGAGCTTTAACTCGAATCAAAGCTCCTGGTTGTAAAATCATTTCATAACAACGAGATTCGATCGGTGGTCGTTCCACATAAAAGTTAGAAGCCAAATCTACCTGTCCTTCAGGTAATTCTGGACTCGCTACTGGCAGCGGACGACCATCAGAACTTTCCCAAGCAGTTGGTAAACTAGCTTTATCTAAAATTGCAGACGAATCAATTAAGTGTTCAGTTCCAGCCATCAAATTCAGGATTTCTTGCAAAATATTTTGGGTGTCAGCTTCCGAATTCCATTCCCGTTGCGGCACAGTTTGTAAATAGCTGCGTAAGTCATAACTAATTGGGGAATTGAACGGAAAATTTACCCGAATCGCTACAATTTTCGGTTGACCATCAGGACGAGAATCCTGCATTTCTTTAGCTTGTCGTAACTCCTCAATCAACATATCGCTAAAAGCAGATTGAGGACACAATAGTAACAGCAAAAAATCCGATCGTTCTAATAGTGATTGGATGCGTTGCGGCCAATTTTTTCCAACTTTAATGCTTTCTTCCGCTGGGAATACTTCGTAACCAAGATCGGAAAGAGCAGCGGAAAATTGCCGCGCCAGAGTGTTATCTGGTTCTTGGCTACGATAGGTAATTAAGACTTTTCCCGAATGGGTAATAGATTGCGCCTGCGCCACATTCTTACCAGGCTCTACTATTCCCCGGTGTTCCAACTCCTGAATCAGAAAAATTCGCAGCCGATTCTCTTTGCCTCTGTTCAATCCGCTGATGCCAAACTTGTTATAAACTTGGCCCATGCGTTTCAGGCAAGCACCGGGAGAGGTTTGCAGTTGAGTAGCAATTTGTTCGTAGTCCAAATTTTCTGCAAACCGCAGCAAGAATACTTCCTCTTGTTCGGGAGAAAGTTCGCGACTGTGAGCCATCTGAACTAGAAATTGGCGGGAAAACATCAGGAAAGTTTTTAACGACAGGTTCAAAAGGTGGAAAGAGGCAGATTTTGAGTCGGCTAAGTTTTGCCAACTCGTTTGAGAGAAACAGGGTTTTACTTTGTAGAGGCGATCGCAAGCGTGTGCCTCTACTGAGATAAGAACACTCAGCTAGGTAGAACCTCCTGTGTCCTCGTTCCCAGGTTCAACCTGGGAACGAAGAATGGAGGCTCTGCCTCTTGCAAGATCTGAGTCTACCCTTAACCTCACAAACTTGATTCGACAATCCAGATAAATACCTCTGATTCCACCTTAGCTTAATATATCGGCTACCAATCTGAGCCGGAACAAGGTTAGGCGAAATTTACCCAGAAACCCGGTTTTTCCAAAAAACCGGGTTTCTTTCACCTCATGTAACAAATTGTAACAACCTTCTTGACGAGGCTCTTGTCAAAAGCCAGAATGTTTTCAGAGTTTTTCAGAGGATAACAGAAAAGCTCAAGCAAGCAACTCCAATAGATGACAAAGGAAAAAGTAAATGCTGAAGAATTCTTATGTAGTTGGTTTTTTAACTTTTGCCACCTTGTCTTTGTTTCCCCTAACTGCCCAAGCCACTGACCCCTGCTGCAAGGGAGTTAGTACAAGTGGTGGTGATAGTGCAGTGATTCAAACCAGTACACAGCAATCTCATACTTCGGGAAGCCACAACACTACTAACCAAATTTCCAGCCAGACAAGCAACAATGCTACTGGTCGAGTCTCTAAAGGCGATCGAGGTGTTGTCCAAGACGAACGTCAGAATTCTAATAACAGCGGGAGAGGCAACCGAGTCACTCAAGTGAATCGCCAAAACAGCAGCACCCGAAATGCTCCCGTTACTCCGGTTAAAGGACGTAAAGCTCCTTGCCCTCAACGGCGCTAATGTTCCTGACAAATTTTATCTGACGAACTGTAACCACTTTCTTGGCGAGGCGATCGCTTAGAAGACTGAATAGTTTCCCAATGTTCAGAGGATAGCAGAAAAGCTCTCGCCAGTAACTCCAATAGATAACAAAGGAAAAAGTAAAATGCTGAAGAATTCTTATGTAGTTGGTTTTTTAACTGTTGCCACCTTGTCTTTGTTTCCCTTAACTGCCCAAGCGACTGACCCCTGCTGCAAGCGAGTTAGTGCAGGTGGTGATAATGCGGTGATTCAAACCAGTACACAGCAATCTAATGTTTCGGGAAGCCACAACAGCACTAACCAAATTTCCAGCCAGACTAGTAACAATGCCACAGGTCGAGGCACAAGAGGCGATCAAGGTGTGGTTCAAGACCAATTTCAAGATGCTAATAGCAGCGGTATTGGCAACCGAGTCAATCAAGTCAATCGCCAAAACAGTAGCAACCGAAATGCTCCGGTTAGAGGACGTAATGTTTGCCAGACTCGGCGGTGCATCTAATGTTCCCGACAAATTTTATGTCTTGTCAAAAGCCAGAATGTTTTCCGAGCTTTTCAGAGGATGAAAGAAAAGCTCTCGCCAGTAACTCCAATAGATAACAAAGGAAAAAGTACAATGCTGAAGAATTCTTATGTAGTTGGTTTTTTAACTGTTGCCACCTTGTCTTTGTTCCCCTTAACTGCCCAAGCGACTGACCCCTGCTGCAAGCGAGTTAGTGCAGGTGGTGGTGATAATGCGGTGATTCAAACCAGTAGACAGCAATCTCATGTTTCGGGAAGCCACAACAGTGTTCACCAAAGTTCCAGCCAGAATAGTAACAATGCTACTGGTCGAGCCACAAGAGGCGATCAAGGTGTTGTCCAAGACCAACTTCAGGATGCTAATAGCAGCGGTATTGGCAACCGAGTCAATCAAGTCAATCGTCAAAACAGCAGCAACCGAAATGCTCCGGCTCCGGTTAAAGGACGTAGAGTTTCTTGCACTGCGCGGTGCATCTAAGATTAGAGCCTTAGCTTGAATCGGCAGGATTTCATCGGAGGAAAAAGCAAGCGAAAAGCAGGATCGTCTTGGGCTAAGGCTACTTTTTCCTCTTCATTAAATGCAGAATGCAAATTAAAGAGGTTTTTGGATGAAAAGAAGATGGGGAAAAACACTTTTGCGATCGCCTTATTCAGCTTTCTGACTCTGGAAATCTTTCCCACTGCCTCACTTGCCCAAACTGTTAGCTTCTCTAATTCTCAGCGAGCTAGGCAAGATTCTACGGTGATCGGTAACAACAACAATGTGACTCAGAATATCAACATCATCAATAATATTACACAGCCTCGGTCCGATCGCAAGTCAGACAAAAGATTCAATCCGGCGACGACGCGATCGATCCCGACCCCTCCACAGTACCAAGGAAACTCATTACCTCCACAGTACCAAGCAAACCCACAACCAACGCGATCGCTCAAGTCTCTTTAAAGCATAAGTCATTAAATCGGAGATTATTCGGAGATAAACATGAAATTAAGCCCACTTGTTTTCGGTTTCTTATCTGTTTCCAGTATGTTGATTTTTAGCCCTTCGGCTACTAATTCTGCTTCTGGACAGTGCGTACAAGTAGACCAATCTGTACAAGTTTCCATCAGCGGCTCAGGCCCAGCCAAACGCCGCAATAATATAGAATTACGCAGTGAAGGTCCTTGTACTGGAAGTTACGGCGTTACTACAGGAACCCAAGTTCATGTCGGTCCAGGTCAAGCAGTTCAAGAAAGAAATGTCCGCCAGACTCTTCGCGGGGACAGAAAAAATCCAGCTGGCAGTGGTCGAACAATTCAAATTCAAGTAAATCCTCAAATTGATGTCCGCAATCCAGCAGATAAATACAGAAATTTAATCGATCGTTAAGTTGGCGCGACTTGCCGGAAAAATTTGCACCAAGGAGCAAATATGAATTTAATCACTTTGGCTTTGGCTGTAGCTTTTTTATCTTCCCTCACAGGTTATAGCCAACAGTTAATTACTGGAAGTTTGAATGGCTCAAATAGCAGAGACTATAGGCAGGTATTCTGTCAAGAAAGAAGCATGGCTGACCAATCATTTTTAACATTTATGATTTGTAATTTCAGCCGTTCCAGACAAAGCTTTGACTCTGCATCAAGCAGCAGTTCATCTTCCGAAGAACAAACTACTGCGATCGACATCAATTCCGCAAATCTCAAACAATCTCATACTATAGAAATTACCGCTAATTCTAAGGTTGCTATAGTTGGATATATTGCTCTAGATGGGCGGATTTTGAGAACATTTACTGGCAATAAAACTTCCCTAAACATATCGCCCTTTCTCTCCAAAGGTAAACGAACTGTATTCATTGCAGGTAACTACAGTCCAGTAAATTCCTCAGTTGCAGTAGAGTTAAAAGGGCCGGGAACATCGGTAAGTCAATCAACAGGTGGTAGCGGTAAACTCAGACAAACTTTGATTATCAATGTGCATTAAAAGTAGGGGTGAAGCCAATAACTCAAAAGTACGTTGTTGCGCTTCAGCGCTCTTACTATTGAGTAAGAGCGCTGAAGCGCAACAACGTGCTTAATACACTTTATTCAACTCTAAAGTTTCAAATCTGGAGGTAACAAAACTGTATCAATTACATGAATAACTCCATTACTAGCCTTAACATCAGCTTGAGTTACTTGAGCATTATTGATTTTCACTTTACCGTCTTTCACCATCACCATAACTGTACCGCCTTCTACAGTTTTGGCTGTTCCAGGTCTTAATTGAGTAGACATAACTTGACCGGGAACTACATGATAAGTCAAAACTTTTATTAGTTTATCTTTGTTTTCTGGCTTCAACAAAGCTTGTACTTTTTCTTCACCTAATGCTTCAAATGCGGCATTTGTAGGAGCAAAAACTGTGAATGGCCCTTTTCCTGCTAGAGTGTCAGTTAATTCAGCAGCTTCTAGGGCCGCTTTCAAGGTGGAAAAATTATCATTGGCAGAGGCGACAGCTACAATCGTCTGAGTTTGTGCAGTTGTTACCCGGGGCGATGCTGGCGCAACTGCGGGTTGTGAGGTTGTAGGACTGGTACGGTGTTCACCAGGTTGAGCTTGGACTAATACTGGCAGGGAAATCAAGGCGCTAACTCCTGCTACTGCAACAACCCCTTTCAGCTTTTTGATCCAATTCCGGCTGCTTACTGCTTTCATCATGTTGCTCCTGCGTTTTTGTCCCTTTGTAAAGGAATTGTAAAGCTAACTATCAATTTATAACATTTTGTTAAAAAAAGGGAAGATAAATAATATCTAACTTAGGAGATATTTTTATTAGGTTTACTTGTGCTAGCCCTGACAAAATCACTGGTCAAGCATTTGGAAGTAAATAAAGGCGAGCTTTTCTGGAAATTTGTATATTTAGTAACAATAATTCCTTTGTTAAGAATTGGTTACTAACTCAAGTCAGGTGAATCTAGCGGCGCGATCGGATAAACTTTCAGAGTTACAAAAATGCTCAAGGAAAGGCGAAATGCTAGAGCTATACCAATTTGAAATATCGCATTACTGCGAGAAAGTGCGACTAATTCTAGATTACAAGGGGCTAACCTATAAAAAAATCGAGGTTACGCCGGGAATTGGTCAAATAGACCTCTACAGAATGTCTGGTCAGCGAAAAGTACCCGTGCTTAAAGATGGTAGTGAAATCATAGCTGACTCAACTGCGATCGCCAAATACCTAGAGCGCAAGTACCCCGAAAGACCAATTATTCCCACCAACCCCCAACAAAGAGCCCTTTGTTACCTAATAGAAGAGTTAGCTGATGAATCTATTGGGCAGAAAAGTCGGAAGGCATTATTTAGCGGTTTAAGTCAAAGTCAAAACTTCCGCACCTCAATTTTGCCCAGCACAACACCGGACTTTCTCAAACAGTTGGTGGCAGCAGTACCCAGCGACTTGTTAAATGTTTTAGGTTTGGGAGTGGGTATGACTCCAGATGTGGTTCAATCCGCTTTGGACGACCTGAAACAAATCTTAGAATCTTTGTCAATGCTGCTTTTCGATAAACCTTATTTAGTAGCAGATCAACCTACTTTAGCTGACTTTGCCGTAGCAGGTTTAAGTATGTATATCAAATTCCCTGATGGCCCTTATTTAGATATTCCACCCGATCTAAGAGGAAAAGGAGTCCCTGGAATTGCTGATAGCATAACTTTTGACACCTTCTTTAACTGGCGAGATCAACTTTACGCCCAATATCGTAAGCCTTTGACTGCTACTAGTTCTCCCGCTTCTGGCCCCACATCAATTCAAATAGATTAATAAGTACGTTGTTGGGGGGTTTTTAAAAAAAAAAAAAAAAAAAAAACAAAAAAAAAAAAAAATTTTTTTTTTTTTATTTTTTTTTTTTTTTTTTTTTTTTTTAATTATTTTCCTAAACCCCCCAACAACGTACCTATATTTTTTTGAGGATTATTAGTTTTTTCTTTGTATTTGCGAATTAGGACAAAAATTAATTGTCAAATACCATGAAACAAAAGTAAAATTTTGCCAATGACCAATGACAATTGACTAATAATTATTAGCAATGACTTTAGGCAAACCGTTAGGTTCAGTTATTCAAGGTTCTCTGAGTGAAGGTTTAGAAGTACGTCTGCACCCGGATGTTTCAGTAGAGGATATGCGGGTAGGGAAATTTTTGGTGGTGCAGGGTGTACGATCGCGTTTTTTCTGTATGCTAACCGATGTGGCATTAGACACTTCTAGCCCCAGAATTATCGCTAATCCTCCCGATTTTGCCGATGATTTATTAAGGGAAATTCTCGCCGGAAGTAGCACTTATGGCAAGATCGAACTCACTCCTATGTTAATGTTTACCCCGATTCCCGATCCCCCAGCTTTCTTCCCCTTGAATGGTAAATCCCGTAAAGCTTTACCAGAAGCAGTAAAAAATTTAGCTTCATTTCAAGCCAATACTAACAGTGAAGATATAGAATTACGACCAGTCAAAACAATTCCCAGTCACTTCAGCCAAGTTTACGACGCAGAAGAAAGAGATTTTCGCACAGTTTTTGGCTGGGAAGATGATCCGCAAAGGTGTAATTTTGCGATCGGTCAACCCTTAGATATGGATGTACCAGTTTGTCTGGATTTAGAAAGATTTGTCGAACGCAGTAACGGGGTTTTTGGTAAGTCGGGAACAGGTAAATCTTTTTTAACTAGATTGTTATTATCCGGGATTATTCGCAGACAAGCCGCAGTCAATTTAATTTTTGATATGCACTCAGAATATGGTTGGGAAGCAGTGCGAGAAGGGAAAGCTTTCAGCACGGTTAAAGGTTTGCGGCAACTATTTCCCGGACAAGTGCAAATGTTTACTCTCGATCCGCAATCAACCAAACGGCGGGGAGTTCGGGACGCTCAAGAATTATATTTAAGTTACGACCAAATCGAAATAGAAGATATTAAATTAGTCGCCAATGATTTAGGTCTTTCTGATGCAGCGTTGGATAATGCAACAATTTTGCAGACTGAATTCGGCAAATCTTGGATTATTCAATTGTTAAATATGACAAATGAAGAAATCAATACTTTTTGCGAGGAAAAGAAAGGACATAAAGGTTCGATTATGGCTTTACAGCGCAAATTAATGCGTTTGGAAAGCCTAAAATATATGCGAAATACTTGTCCAAAAAATTATGTTAATGGAATTTTGCAATGTTTAGAAGCTGGTCAGCACGTAGTAATTGAATTTGGTTCCCAGTCGAATATGCTTTCTTATATGTTGGTGACAAATATGATCACCAGGAGAATTCATAAAGAGTATGTTCGCAAAGCGGAGATGTTTCTGCAAACTAAAAATCCGATCGATCGCCCCCAACAATTAGTAATTACCATTGAAGAAGCCCATCGTTTTCTCGATCCAGCAATTGTCGGCAGTACAATTTTCGGGATTATCGCCCGTGAAATGCGGAAATATTTTGTTACACTATTAATAGTGGATCAACGTCCATCGGGAATAGATAATGAAGTTATGTCCCAAATTGGTACTCGCATCACTGCCTTACTCAACGACGAAAAAGATATAGATGCAATTTTTACCGGAGTTGCTGGGGCGGGGAGTTTGCGATCGGTCCTAGCTAAACTAGACTCTAAGCAACAAGCCTTAATTTTAGGTCACGCCGTCCCCATGCCAGTAGTTGTGCGAACTCGTCCCTACGACGAAAAGTTCTATCAAGAAATCGGCGACACCATCTGGGAAGAACAGCCAGACGAAGCAGTTTTCGCCGCAGCTGAAGCCGCTAAAGCAGACTTAGGCTTTTAGAATAAGTTTTGAGTTTTGAGTTTTGAGTTTTGAGTTAGGGAGAATTGGGCAAGTTTTAAGTTTTAAGTTAGAGAGAGTTTTCAGCTAATAACTTCCCCATCTCCCCATCTCCCCATCTCCCCATCTCCCCATCTCCCCATCTCTCCATCTCCCCATCTCCCCAATCCCCAAAAACCTCTACACAAAACATTCCGCATTTGCTATGATCGTTTATCTCGCCTAAAGAAGTACGGTTATTCCACAAGCCGAAAGCTTTTCCGGGCAAGGATAGTAAGGCATCCTTATATATAGAGCACTAAAGAGAATGCCTAAATAAATTGAAGAGGCATAAAACAATGATTATTTTAACAACGAAACTTTTGAGCAAAATTGGGGAATATTAAACGTAAGGATGAACCATAAGTCCCCGATCGCTGTCTAAACTTACAACAAAGCTAGGCTAGAGCGGTTCTATAACGAGTTCAAGTTCAAAAAATTTATAACCAAGAGTCTACAGGAGCAGGTTTCATGATGTATTTCTTGTTCCAACCAAATTACTATCCTTACCCGCTCCCCAAAATCCAGGAGTTGAGGCATCAAGTAAACCCCTAATAAACAGCTTACCTCTTTATTTGCCAAATGATGGGAGGAAATACCTGGGTCAAAGCTAAAAATTAAAGATTTAGTTATCCCAGATAGCCTGATTCTAATTCTCTGGTATTGAGAGAAAAGATAATCACCCTTACATCTATGGCAGGATGCAGTTTTTTTACCCATCAGACTAAGCTGCTTGTTAAGCAAGTTTCCTGGTTTCGCTTCCGCTCCATCCCAGCCACCAGTTCATTGTTTGTCTAAGAGAGTTCATTAAGCACCCATGCCCACAGTAAAGAACGAAAAAACCAATGCCAACCCCAAATTCACAGCCGATATGGTTCGTACCTATCTCCGTGAGATTGGGCGTGTACCTTTGCTCACCCGCGAACAAGAAATCGTCTACGGTAAGCAAGTACAACAAATGATGACCCTGCTGGAAGCGAAGGAAGCCTTGGCGACCAGTTTAAAACGGGAACCTTCTCGCAAGGAATGGGCAGATCATGTCCAGATGAGTGAAGCAGATGTTTCTGATGCGATTCGGCGGGGACAAAGAGCCAAGCAAAAGATGATTGAAGCTAACTTGCGCTTGGTCGTTGCGATCGCCAAAAAATACCAAAAGCGGAACTTAGAGTTTTTGGATTTGATCCAAGAAGGAACTTTAGGTTTGGAAAGAGGTGTGGAAAAGTTTGACCCAATGCGCGGTTACAAGTTTTCTACCTATGCTTATTGGTGGATCAGACAAGCGATTACTCGTGCGATCGCCCAACAAGGACGCGCCATTCGTCTTCCCATCCACATTACCGAAAAAC
Source organism: Floridaenema aerugineum BLCC-F46 (assembly GCF_041929345.1). NCBI lineage: Bacteria > Bacillati > Cyanobacteriota > Cyanophyceae > Aerosakkonematales > Aerosakkonemataceae > Floridanema > Floridanema aerugineum. Next base: position 20,245 of record NZ_JBHFNQ010000115.1, on the reverse strand, counting down.
TGAATAAGATCAAGAAAGTGCAACGGGAACTTTCCCAACAACTTGGTCGCAGCGCCACTCCCGCAGAAATTGCCGCATCTCTGGAACTCGACACCAGCCAGATTCGTGAATATTTGACGATCGCACGTCAGCCAATTTCTTTAGATGTGCGCGTTGGCGATAACCAAGATACCGAACTTTCCGACCTTTTGGAAGATGATGGCCCATCTCCAGAAAACTTCATCACCCAAGAGTCTCTACGTCAAGACCTCGACGACCTCTTGGCAGAACTAACACCCCAACAACGGCAAGTTCTCAGCCTGCGTTTTGGTTTAGCTGATGGTAATGCTCTATCTTTAGCTAAAGTAGGTGAACAACTCAACCTCAGCCGGGAAAGAGTAAGACAGCTAGAACGCCAAGCTTTGGATCATCTACGCCGTCACCGTGCTAACGTCCGCGAATATCTCGCGAGTTAAGGCAAAGTGTTAGTTACTTAGTTTCATAGGCAAAAATTGAGGGACAGGTAGTGTGTTTGCTACCTGTCCCTTAATTTTTGCGGTTCTCTTGTTTTACGGAGATCTTGCACCTGTGCTTTTAGCCCGCCCGGAAATCAATTTCCGGGCTAATAGCTCAAGTCCATTAAAATGGACTGAAAGCATAACAATCCTAATCTTAATCCTCTAAAGAGAATTACCCCTTTGATAATCAACCACTCTAGATACAGAGGGCAAAGGAAAGAGAGAGAAGATATAGGGGGTAACTAACCTAGATTTGATATAAATATTTATAATTCATTTGCTTTCAGTCCACTTAAGTGGACTTGAGCTATTAGCCTGCGAATTGATTCGCAGGCGGGCTGTAAGGGTGTCGTACTAATTGGGCTTATGGGCGACTGCGCGATCGCATTTTCCCTAAAACTTCAATTCCACTCCAGCTTGCGGTTTTCGGTAAGTTTTCCTAGCCGTGATATGGGTAAATTTCCACATATCTTCAACCCTAATAATGGCAAATCCTAAAGCTTCTAAATCAGCGCAGAATTGATCCTTATCACCAAATCTGGAAGTTGCTTCGATAATATGTAACTGACCATCGAGTTTAAGTGTACGACGTGCTTCTCGTAGGTAGTCCGTGAAGTTGGAACCCATCAAAGAAAGAGAGAAAATCGCCACACCAAGTTCTTCATCATTGAGGGGAACGTGAGACATATCGCAGGCAATTACATTATTATTAATAGCGATATGATCGAAGCTGTAAACTGTATGTCTGTCGGAAATTGCTTCTGCAAGTTTTGCTTCTCCACAACCAAAATCACCAATAATGTAACTGCTTTCTTGTTGACACCAACGAATCATTTCTTCGTAGGGAACGATCGCCCAATCTTTGCGGGATTCTTTATATAAAGTGTGATATTGTGCCCATTCTTCGGGGTTTTCTTGCAGGCGTTGGTGAGTTTTGGCGCTGTGAGTTTGATTCCACAAACGGTTCATTTGGGAGAAGTCGCCGTAACGTTGCAGTCTTCGCTGCACATCTGCCGGGTCGGTGTCTGGAATTGGGATAATGATTTTCGGGCGGGTGATGATTTGCAGTTCGCCAGTTTCGAGGCGTTCTAGCCAAGTTATCACATCTTGGTAGGCTTGGGCGGGGGTGCGTAAATGCCCTTCGGGAACTACGCCGTCAACCGCTGCATCAGCTATGGATTTTTTGAAGCGAAGGCGCTGCATTTTAGATTCGCACCATGACCAATGTTCACCGTTAACTGTGGCGAAGGTCAGGGGAATGACCAATTTTACTCGATCGCTGACTTGTCCTTGGCGGTAGATGCGTCCTTTGAGTTGTTCAAATTCGGCATGAGTCCAAGGCGATTTTATTTACCATCAAGGATATCCAGCAAAAATTCTTCCAATTCACAAAAGTGCTTGGGTTCATTTTTAAGTAACCATTCCGTTAACTTTATTGGATGTCGGGGTTTCTGAAATTCTACCCGTGTTTCAGATAATTCTGCAAATAAGTCCTTAAGGATGTTTGCCGCGTGAATATTTTCCTTAACAAATTTTGAATTTAAATCGGTTTCTTTTATTTCTTTGCTGGCTATAGCATAATACCGCTCTTCTTGTGTTTTTTCTTTAAGCAATTTCTCAACTCTTTCTACAGCAATAATTTCTTTACTTTCGTTTTGCTCATCTTCATTTATTCCCTGTCCGATCTCCTCATTAATTACAGATGCTATTGCTTTTGGATGAAGCAAATAATTTTCATACATACGGCGTGGAATAAATTCAAGCCGTCCAGCACTCTTACTCATTCGTTTCATGTCATCAAGCTTTGTGCTAGATCTATCCTCCTTATCAAAAATAAAACCGATAGCAGGCGGAAAAAAGCTTTCTTTACCACTGTTACCACTGACTTTTGCATAAATTTTAAATATAGTCTCTGTGGCTCGGCGATCCTTTTGTTCAAAATCTCCAGTGGCACTAACAGCAAGAATAGTAGTACCTCTTAGAGGTCTTTTTTTCTCCAGAATCTTTTGAAAACATACCTCCTCAGTTGGCCCTTCTACCCAGAGAATATTATCGGCCCCAAAAATATCAGACAACTTAACTCCGAGTTCATCCATAAGACTAGTCAATTCTGTTCTAGCTTTAGAATTCATTACAGACGCTACGGTTTCCCAGTCTTGGGAGCGCAGCATCACAATAGTGGAGGCATTAGCATTTGCAATAATTGTCGGTGAATGAGTAGCAATAAAATATTGATGTTGAGCAAATTCTTTTTCTTTGAGTACATCTACCAGTTTTTTTTCTGCTCCTGGATGCAAGAAAGATTGAGGTTCATCGATGATAATAGTTCGTGGTTCTTGTGAAGTAAGAATAACATATAAAATAGCTAATACTTGACCTATACCTGTTCCGCAAGCTGACAGAGGAAATGTAAGATCATCTCTATCTGTATCAGTTGGCCAAACCCTAATTTCAAATCCTCCTTTATTTGTAACTGAAATCGCTTTTATTTGGGGAAGAACTAATGAAACATAGGAGTTGAAGCGATCAAACTTTTTCCTATTGCTTTGTAGCATACTAAGTACTTCGCCCAGGTTAGAAGCATCTCGTTTTAGTTGATCATTATCTCCATATTTAGAGATTGCCAAAATTTGACGTTCAGCACTAAACCTGAATATACGGTTCTTAAAGTTATTGAAGACTGATTCAGTAGCAAATTTGGAAATGTTTGATGCTTTTGCCTCAATTGTAGTTGGGGTGGCACCATCGAATGATAAACTTAACTCGACTTCTTCAGGAGTGTTTAACCATTGCTCGAATCCTTTAATTCCCGACTCTTGGAGAAATGCCTTATCAACGAAATCAGCAATTGTTTGTCCAGGTTCACACTTTGTATCCTTCAAGTAATATAAAATACTCTTTAATTCCTCCTTTTGCAATAACAATGAAACTTCTGCTCTTGATATTTGGTTGGTTTTTTCTGTGGGATTTGGTAAAGTTTTAGTACTTTTGTGAGGAACATTTGTAAGCTCCAAATCAAGTGCTTGAAGTAGTGCTGTCTTTCCTGAATTATTTTGACCAGTAATTATATTGATACCTGGTTTAAATTCCAGTAAGCCTGAATCTAGAAATGATTTGTAGTGAAAGAGTCGAAATTTGGCAATATACATTTCTGGTTTGTAGATAAAAGATTATGGCTCGTATAATTTTATATTATATTATGGGTAATCTGGAATAATTGTAAATAACGTTGTGATTTTTAATTTGGGTAAATCTTCTAATAAGTTGCAGATGCAAGTCAACAAAGTCATCCTAGATTCTAAAGAATTTGTTGAATTTGCTTTTTCAATCGAGAAATTCAATTCATCTAATTCTCTTATAAAATCTTTGAGCGCACGAAATTTCTTAACTAACCGAGTAGGGTCTTGCTTAGGAAGATTTTCTATTAGAGAATTTAAAGCATTTGTTTGAAGCGCCTTTAAAGGCCGATATTGTCTATTTTCAATGATTTTCTTGTTTTGTATTAATACCTTGCTATTTTCTTCAAATTCCATTAGTAAAGAAACGAATAAAGCCCTGTTTTTTTCTCTTAAAGCAGCATTATCCTTAGTTTTCGCTATAATTACGCCTAATATAAAAGTAAATATCAATAGACTTTGTTTGTAAAGTCCTGTTAGCTCATACTGAGGAAGAGCCATCCAGGTAAGTATAAACGGCGCGGCTAATACTATCATTGTAGGTAACACTATTTGTTTTCTTTTCAACCATTTAATCACCTTATAAGTATATTTTTCATATTCTTTCGGAAATCCAATTAATAAACTTTTATGGAGCAACCATAAAACTGCTATGCTTGTTCCTAAAATAGCTGGTAAATAGTTAGGTGTTTCTTGACACATATTTTAATTTCCTTGAAATAGTAAAAACAAAAGATTAGTGACTATTTTTATAAGATAACATCAGGCTACTTATAAATCATTGTCATCTTCCATCTATCGTACTTCCCAATCTTCAATTTGTAACCCTTCAACTCTACTAAATTCACTTGTATTGTGAGTCACCAAAATTAAATTATTGGCGAGTGCGATCGCAGCAATTTGAAGATCGTAAGGACCGATCGGAGTTCCTAATGCTTCTAACTGCGATCGAATGCGTCCAAAAATTACTGCTGCATTCCCATCAAACGGTAGACTAACAAACTCACTGAAAAACTCTCTAAATAATGCCAAATTACTTTCTTGCCGAGAGCTTTTGTAAGCACCATAATAGAGTTCTGCTTTCACAACATCGCATAAAACCACATCTTCACGCGCTACTGTAGTTAATTTGTTAACAATAGAAGAATTACGACGAGTAATATATTGGATGCAGGTATTAGTATCCAAAAGGTAAATCATAGCAACTCCCACAAACGCTCTTCAAATTCCCCCTGTTGAGCGCGTGTGAGAGGTTCACCTTCCCAAGCGCCTGCTGTCCTCTCAAAAAAACCTGGAGTCCAACCTAATTCTTCTGGTGTTTTCTTTTCTGCTGGGTTAACAGATTGAATAGTTATCGTAACTTTTAAATCAGTATCTTTAAATTCTGTTGGGACTTGTAGTTGCAATATGCCGTCCGAACCAACATGAGAATGTACTAGAATTTTATGTTCCATTATGTTTAGCTCCTTTTTAATTTAATTGTAGTTATGCGTTGGCGTAGCCTGCGCGTAGCGCGTATCGCTCATTTTCACTCGAAGGTGAAAAGCGATCGCTCTTTCTCAACTGTAGCTAATTTTGGGAGTGCGATCGCTCCTTCTCAACTTCAGCTAATTTTGCGAGTGTGATCGCTCCTTCTCAACTTTAGTTAATTTTGGGAGTTCGATCGCTCTCTCTGGAATTCAACTAATTAGAAAAGTGCGATCGCTTTTTCAAAATTTTCTTGGTTGGAACCAAATCTTTTAGCGTATGTACGAATTTGCCAAGGAGTATCTTCAGCAATTAGGCGATCGCGCAAATCTGAAGGAATCTCACTTTGCAAATCTTCTAATGCACCTAAAAGACCGATCGCCAAATCAACATTTTTCAGGTCGCAGCTTTTCAGGCGGTTAATCATTGGCGCGATCGCTTCCTTAACTTCTGCTGCTGCTAGAGAACTTGCAGCCAAAGAAGAATATTCTTCATCTTTAGCAACAGCATCTAACAAGCAGGAAACACCTACTTTAGAACCGAATCTTAGAAGTATAACTGCTGCCAAAATACTTGTTTCTGAATTATCAGATTCCTGCAAAACTTTTTCTAGTGGTGGAACAACTACTGAGCCCAGACGATATAAACGTTCTGCGATCAAAAAACGGTGCTGGCTTTTCCTAAAAGCTTCTACTGTTTTAATGGCAATATAATTAACAATTTCTCCAGCCTGTTCTACTGCAAGCACCTGCTTTTCTACTTCCGATGATTCTAAATCTTTAAGTAGGAAATCTGCATCTATTTGGCTCATAATCTAACCCTCATTACTACACATAGACCTTTGAGTGTAGTCCCGCCTGGAATACTATATATACTTCCACCAAGGTTCAATATATTATTCGATATCCTCAATGGCCTGACTCGAATATTATTTAATAATAACGCTGTTTCTTCAGAAAATTGAATCACAAATTTTTGCTTATCACCAAAAATACCGATTAGTTCCAGTTTCCCTTGCGTCGCCTCACAACCCAAATCTGTCAGGAATATATCACCAGGAGCATTTGCCAAAAATGGGTTTGAGCCTTGTCCAAATCGCAGTTCGCTGACAATAACTTGCTGCCCTACCTCTAGATTATCACCAACAATTCCTGTAATTCCTGTCACCCCCTCAACATTGGTAAAGTGGCTAAAAATCCTTCCTTGACCTAAGTTGGGTGTAGTTGCAGGTGGCAAATAGCTTCAGGGGCGAAAAAAATCCATAATCTATTGGTTGCAATTACACCTCTATCTGTAAATCAATCGCTCCATCTCAACTTTAGCTAATTTTGGGAGTGCGTTCACGAAGTGTGCGCGTAGCGCGTATCGCTCTGTCTGGAATTCAACTAGTTAGAAAAGTGCGATCGCTCTTTCATTCCGTCAATTCCCAATCTTCAATTTGTAACCCTTCAACTCTACTAAATTCACTTGTATTGTGAGTTACCAAAATTAAATTGTTGGCGAGTGCAATAGCGGCAATCTGAAGGTCATAAGGACCGATCGGAGTTCCTAAAGCAGCAAGTTGAGCGCGAATTCTTCCGGCAATTTTAGCCGATCGTTCATCAAATGGTAAAATTAAAAATTGATTAAACAACCGAGCCAATTTAGCCAAATTAGTTTCTTGTTGGGAACTTTTATAAGCTCCGTAGTAAAGCTCTAGCTGAACAACTGTACATAAATAAATTTCCGATGCTGGCGTTGTTGATATCCGCTCAACTATCTGCTCGTTACTGTTATTCAAAATGCGGACACAGGTATTAGTATCTAAAAGATATTTCAAGCTAATTCCTCCCGCTTTTCATACTCTCCTTGCTCCTCTCGGACTAACGGTTCTCCTACCCATCCTCCTACTACTTCCGCAAAAAAATCAGGTGCATAGCCTAATTCTTCTGGTGTTTTCTTTTCTGCTGGGTTAACAGATTGAATAGTTATTGTCACTTTTAAATCTGTATCTTTATATTCTGTTGGGACTTGTAGTTGCAATATTCCGTCTGAGCCAACATGGGAATTTACTAAAATTTTATGTTCCATTACGTTTATCTCCTTACGCTTTTAAGTTAATAGTAAACCTTTAAATCGCAAATCCTAGAACAACATTAACACCATTACAAAATCGAGATTGACCCAACGAATTTCACCTCGTTTATAAGTTAAATCACCCCTCGGCATTTATTCCATCTCCAACAACACTATCCCAAGCAGAAATTTCAGCCTGATACTCTGGATCTTCTGCATCCTGCTTGAGGGCTGCAATCATTTCTGCTTCTAAAATCCGGCGGCGATGTTCTGCTAAAAGTGCATTAATATAGCTACTACGGTTGCCTTGAGCTTGTCGATCTAGAAAATCAAGAATGTCATCTTCCAAGGTAACTGTGACTTGAATCATCTGTATTACCTTTCAGTTTTATTAATAGTATTAAATTAGCACAAATAGCACAAATTTCACCTTTTGAGTGAGGTAGAGTCAGAGTTGATACACGCTACACCCAGGCTACGCCAACGTTCATTTTAATTCAAAGGTAAAAAGCGTTCACGAAGTGTGCGCGTAGCGCGTATCGCTCCTTCTCAACTTTAGATAATTTTGGGAGTGCGTTCACGAAGTGTGCGCGTAGCGCGTATCGCTCTCTGTGGAATTCAACTAATTAGAAAAGTGCGATCGCTCTTTTTCACTCGAAGGCAAAAAGCGATCGCTTTTCATCCCAGTCCCCAGTCCCTAGTCCCCAGTCCCCAAAACCACAGCTATTGTTGCTTTGTGACTATTTTTGTAAAGTTTTGTAACAAAAATCAGAAATCTGTTTTGCCCTCAGTGAATCCTTCTATTGGAGATACCGTGCTGCTATTTAGTGGATAACTAATAGTAGTGAGGTAAAAATCCTCCACTGGGATATGAGCAATCAACCAGTAGAGTGAAGTGTAAAACCTGTATTGTCCTGTAACTTGAAATTATGAGGATTTATGCAGATTGAATCTCCAAAAGCTACCTGTAATGGGTGGTGTGTCAGTCCCATATTGGCGAATTAACAAGCAAATTAAGTTCATCAGGGGCAATAACGATGATTAAACATACTATTCATACTTCTTTACAATTAGGGAAAAAATTCAAAGGTCTAGAAGTTTCTTTGGCTGCCTTAATGCTGATGACGGGTTTTAGTACTGGTGAAGTTAACGCTATGCCAAAGAAGGATACACCAACAACAGCCAGAACGCAAGTAGCCCAAACGAGAAGTAGCACTGCTGCGTCAACAAATCTAACTAATGGCGTATATCTCTATGGTCAGTCGGCGAAACCAGAAGAAATTGGCAAAGAGTATGTAGTGTTCGAGGTACGTAATGGACGGGTGATTGGTGCAGTTTATTATCCTCGCTCCGAGTTTAACTGTTTTCATGGCACGGTTCAGGCACAACGCTTAAATGTGACAATGGTCGATCCAATGGCGGCGGAAACTGCTGACTCGACTCCTCCAGAAAAACAACCTGCTGCTAGGGTAGCTGCTGTAGGTGATTATCGAGGTATTGACCAAGTTTCAGTTCCCTACTCAGTAAAATTGCAAGATTATCGCCAAATTGCTAACGTGAGCGATAATGACAAACGGATTTTAGGGATGTGTAAAGCTGATATGCAGGAACAAGTTTGGGGAAGATAAATCTGCTGAATCTCGGTCAGTTTAAAACTCAATTCCTGGTTGCGCTTTGACTCCTTGTTCCCGAAAAGGATGCTTAATTAGTGTCATTTCAGTGACTAAATCAGCTTTTTCAATTAGTTCTGGTGGTGCGCCTCTACCAGTGAGAATAACATGAGAATTTTCCGGTTTTTCTGTTAATCCAGCGACAATGTTTTCTACTTTTAAATAGCCTAATTTTAGAGCCACATTTATTTCATCGAGTAAGATTAATTTAAATTCTGGGTTACGGATAAAAGTTAAGGCTTTTTCCCATGCTTGTTCGGCTTTTTGAATATCTCTTTGGCGGTCTTGAGTCTCCCAGGTAAAACCTTCGCCCATTGCATGAAATTGTAGCAGATCGGGCCAGTGACTCAAGACCGCTTTTTCTGCGGGTTCCCAAGCTCCTTTAATAAATTGTACGATCGCTACTCGATAACCATGACCGAGCGATCGCATTACCATCCCTAAAGCAGCGGTGGTTTTTCCTTTACCATTGCCAGTATGAACGATAATTAATCCTTTTTCTAGGTTGCGATCGGCGAGGCGTTGTTCTTGAACTTCTTTGCGCCTCTCCATTTTGCGCTTGTATTGTTCTTCGCTTAAAGATGATGAGGTTGCTTCTTCGTTTAAGCGTTCTGCTGTTAAGTCTGGTGAGTTGTTGAGTTCCATTAGGTTTGTTTGTTGGAGAACCTTTCAAATTGTATAGCAGTATTATTTGATTGGCGCGAGAGGTTTTTTTATTGAACCGCAAAGGACGCAAAGGACGCGAAGGAAAGAGAGAGAAGAGGTTGATTATCTTAAGGTTAAGCAGGAAGTTGAGCAAATATAGGTAGCATTGATATTGGCGAATTTAGTATTTATTGTTTAGGAGTTTCAAAATGTCGCAAAAGCGTGGTCGTAAAATTGCACCTGCGCCAATTCCGAAGGATATTAGTGTAGTCGATCTGATCGATAATTACTTTACTGCTTATAACTCGGCTCGGTTGCGGGAAATTTGTCAATTACTGAGTCGGGAGGTGTTGCAGGAGGGGGTAACTGTGGGGGTTAGTCTTTCTGGGGCGATGACTCCTGCGGGTATGGGGGTGGCGGCTTTGTCACCTTTAATTCGTAATGGTTTTATTGATTGGATGATCAGTACTGGGGCGAATCTTTATCACGATATTCACTTTGGTTTGGGTTTTGATTTGTACTCTAGTAGCCCATTTTTAGATGATGTGAAGTTGCGCGAGGAAGGGACTATTCGCATCTATGATATTACTTTTGGCTACGATGTTTTGTTGGAAACTGATGCTTTTGTAAGGAAAGTTTTACAAGCTGAACCTTTCCAAAAGCGCATGGGAACGGCTGAGTTTCACTATCTTTTAGGTAAGTATGTGCGGGAAGTGGAAAAGCAAGTTGGTGTGAAAGATTCTTGCTTGTTGGCTACTGCTTATGAATGTGGAGTTCCGATCTATACTTCTTCGCCGGGGGATAGTTCTATTGGGATGAATGTGGCGGCGATGGCTTTGGAAGGTTCTCAACTGGTAATTGATCCAGCTATTGATGTGAATGAGACTTCTGCGATCGCCTATTGTGCCCGTGAATTTGGGAATTCGCAAACTGAAGGTAAAAGCGCTGCGGTAATTATTGGTGGCGGTAGTCCGAAGAATTTCCTATTACAAACTCAACCCCAATTACATGAGGTTTTAGGTTTAGAAGAAAGAGGTCATGATTTCTTTGTACAAATTACTGATGCACGTCCAGATACAGGTGGTTTGTCTGGTGCAACTCCGGCTGAAGCTGTGAGTTGGGGAAAGGTCGATCCAGAAGAATTACCCGACACAATTGTTTGTTATACCGATAGTACGATCGCAGTTCCTTTGATCTCCGCTTACGTGATTAATCAATGCGAACCTCGACCTTTAAAACGATTGTTCGATCGTCGAGGTGAAATGATGGAAAGACTAATTACTGATTACAAAAAAGTCAAAACTAATTCACCTGAAGAAGTACCAACAACTATGGCAACATCGACTCCTGAAGAAGAACCAGCAACTTATCCTACTGGTAGATTAATGCCTTAGTACATAATTAATAGTAGTTAGTTGGATTTTCCGATCGGCAACTAACTAACGTAAGTTGCTACTTATATAAAGTAGGGTGCGTCAGACTGATAAAGTTAGCTATTTTAACCAAAATTCTCCTATCTGACGCACCCTACAGCTAATAGCAACTTGAGTTAACTACTGATTAAATAGTCCTAAATTTCCTAAATCAAAATATGCGACAAGTACTGATTTATTCTGATGAAGATGGCTATGGGATAGCTGAATGTCCTAGCTTACCTGGTTGCAACAGTCAGGGAAAAACCAAACAAGAGGCAATTGCCAATATTAAAGAAGCGATCGAACTTTATATTGAAGTGTTGCCGGAAAAAAGTTTTAGACTATTTATTGAATAATTGATATCATGTCCGGTTGATTACCCATTCTGTAGAGACGTTGTATGCAACGTCTCTACAGGGTTGGCGATCGTCTATACTATGGTTGATTGGTCGGACATGATATGAATCGTCAATCCGCTGAACTTAATCGCAAATTTGGATTAAGAAAACAGCTTGTCTATTAAAATTTCCCTTCTAAGACAAGCGATCTCTTTGCGACTCTTCTGTTTGCTTTACTTGCGCTCTTTGCGGTTCCAAATTCCTCAAGTTGAAATAAAGCAATTACCTTAAGAAACCTGGAGGTGAGCGTAAATCCTAAAGTAGCAACTTCAGTTAATTAGGGATTGCTTCAAAAAGGTAGAAAGTAAGATATGCAAGGGTTTTACCCATTTTTTGCTCACAAGAAGTGCAAGGTTATAACATCTAAAAGTGCAAAAACCTTGCCTTTTTGGGGGAAATCGTAGGGACACGGCATCAATAATATTTGCCACTCCTGCGTTATCTTTTGAATGCCGTGTCCCTACCCTCACCAACAGACTTATTCAGCAAGCCCTAATTAATTGTTGTTTACCACCGACCACTTAAGAGTGATTTTACCATTGTTATCTTTGTAGAAACCTGGTTGATCGTTGATCACAAATGAAAGGGTTTCATGGGGTTGAAGGGTAACTTCATAAGGCCCTTTGCCAGTAGTAACCACTTCACCATTTTTCAGCGCTACTAAGGCTGCTGGTTTTAAGTTTGGGAACCGCAGATCGTTCTCTTGCCATTCTTTCTCTGCCATCTGCTCATTACCATCACCATCTACTTGCAAATCAAACTTATGGTTTGGATCGGGTGCTCCATAATTCCAAGTACCCTTAGTTTCTATTTTTAAGGTAATTGCTTTGTCAGATTTATTACTGTAGCTGGGTAGATTCTGCATTTCATTTGCATCATTACCCCAAGTTGCATCAACTATTAGTTCGCCACTTTCTGGAAGTACTGGAATTACTGGAATTACTGGAATTACCGGAGGAACTGGTGGAACTGGTGGAACTGGTGGAACTGGAGTTAGTGAAGGAGTTGGAGGAACTGGTGGAACTGGAGGAACTGGAGTTGGTGGCTTATTTTTAGAACCTTTGAGGAGCAACCACAGCAACCCGCCCACAATAGGAATGAGCAACAATAGGAGTAACCACCAAGGGAAACCTTCTTCTGTGGTTGGATCGGTTGGTGTAACAGGTGCTACGGGGTCGATCGCAGGTTGAGCAGGTGGTACGAGAACGAAAGGTCCACCTTCTTTGTAAACATAGCCACGAACTTGAGAGTAGGGATAACGGGGGTCACTAGGCAAGACTTTGTGCATGGGCACGATCCGAACGTTTTTCAAGTTAATCACTTGATCGGTGATCGCATAACTAATCCCATCCTTACCCAGATTTCTTACCACTGTGGCTGTATTATCGCTAGATACCTGAGTTGCAGTTCTCCCGGTTTTAAAGGGTGCTTTCTTGAAGATATCGTATTTGCTCAATGCTAATCTGGTATCGCTATAGGCTGGGCGATCGACAAAGCGAATTTTCCCTTTCGGCCCTCCCACCTGCGACCAATCAGTAATTTCTCCGCGAAATATCTTCGCAAATTGCTCAACGGTGAGATTTTTTGGGAAGGGATTGTTAGCCCCCACAATAATGGCTATTTTCTCTCTTTTTACGGGTACAAAAACTAAATCCTGGCCTTTTTCTTTCCCAGTTAAAGGTCGTCCCACAGCTGCTATGTCGATTTTCCCAGCTTGCAATGCCCGCAATGCGTCAGTTGTGGTCGTTGTTGCCAGTTCCACCTGTGAGTCAGAGTATTTTGCTTGCCAGCGTTTTTTGAGAGCTTGATTAGGAACTACCATGCTGCTAGAACCATAGATTGTCACTTTTTTGTCTTCGGGAAGTGACTTAGGTAAAGCTGAATCAGGTAGTGGAAAATCCTTTGTGTTATTGGCAGTTTGGGCAAAAGCTGGAGCGATCGCATTTGAAACTGTCGGAACTGCGGCAGCAACTGTTAAAGTAAACAATAGTCCTGAAATCTTAATTGGGATATTTTTGTAGTTAAACATACTAAATCCCTCTCTTTTTTGCAGACAAGAGAATTTCTCTGTGTTAATTAGGATTTGTGACCACATTACCACTTCTTTAACCTTTGAGAACTTTTAAGTTTGCCGCAATAATATCATTCTTCTTGAGCAAATGTAATTCCAAAGATGAAAATGCGATCGCCCGTAATCATTAAGCTCTGAGTCTAACGCCCTAATAAATTGGGAATATTGTCACATCCACCGGGAATAGTAGCTCTAGTTTTTTCTCCTCCCCAAGCGCAGCAATAGTAACGTTGTTCTTCTGATAATCTTTGCACATTGGTAAAGTCTGCATTTTCTACTACCGCCCCAGTATACTCGCCTGTTTGAAAGTTAGGAATTAAACTACGACTGCGAGGAGAAGCTGTTTCTAATTTCCCATAAAAAAACTTAGTTCCTTTCAAATCTGCACCGGAAAGATTAGCTTCAAATAAAATTGTCCGGGTGAAATTTGCATGGACTAAATCGCAACTAATGAGATTAGCTCTAACTAAGTTAGCATCACTTAAGTCTGTCCAACGCAGGTCTGTACCGGAAAGGTCTGCTCCTGCTAACATTACTCCTAAGTCAATTACGCGCAGTCCATTTTCGCGGTCTTCTTGATAACCACCCATACCATCTAAAATGGGACGACCTAAATGTTGATCTCGGCGGAGTGGGGTAAGTAATCTTGACCTAGATAAAAACCGGAGGACTTTGGCTTTACCTGCACCATCTATACTACTAAGTAGAGCAGCAGTGCGACCTTCAGCGAAGATTCTTTCTTGGGGCCAATCTTCTAATAAACCTTCTTCTCCTAATGCTAAATCGGAAACTCCTTGAAAGTAAGCGTCTATTGTTTGTTGTTGGGTGATTAAGTTTTGTTGGTTGGTGAGACGGTTTTGTTCTAATGTTAAGTCGCGGGAGATGACGTATTGTTGCCAAGCGACGTAGACGGCGAGAACGGCGATCGAAATTTGTCCTAATGCACCACTCCATTCTGCTAATGCACCGGAAGCTTCCCAGTTAACTGTTTTAAACCAAGCGCCAATATAGCGATAAACTCCCAGGTAATGCAATAGTCCAGCGATCGCTAATATGCCACAGACTCCCAAAAACAATACTATTCGTTCTTGCTGGGGTAGGAATTGATTCAACCAGTTATTTAAAGGCGACCATAACAGTCGAATTGATAATAGCAAAGCGACTATTGACCCGGAGATTCCCAACCAGAAGTTGTTAATAATTAATCCGGCGAACATTAGTGCGATCGCCATCAAAATCACTACTAATACTGAGGTAGGCGGAGGAGTCCAACTTGGTTTTTTTTCTGATTTCAAACGTCTTAGGTCTGTGTAAGGTCTATACAACAATGAATCTGCTTCTGTTTGCGCCCTATCTACTTGAGTAACTTGACTGTTACTATTACCATTAGGGCTATCTACTGGTGAATTAGAAACTGATTGCTTGTCAAAAGAATCTGGTTGTTTACTCATGCGATTTTAGATTTTATCTTTTCGATTTTCTCTTGACGATCGTCACTAATCATCAACATTTTTATCGTTGTTGAGTTCGAGGATCTAAAGCATCGCGCAACCCATCTCCTAACAAGTTAAAAGCCAAAACTGTTAACACAATTAGTAAAGCTGGCGGCCAAATTAGCCAAGGTTGCAGCACTAGAATGGAAGCATTTGTTGCCAAGGTTAACATATTTCCCCAAGAAGGATCGGGTTGCTGAATTCCTAAACCAATTAAACTCAAAATAGATTCTGCCACAATAAAACTTGGAACAGCTAAAGTAGCAGAAATTATTATGTAAGTTGCGGTTTGGGGCAAGACATGACGAACGATAATATAAATAGGATTACCGCCCATTGTCTTAGCAGCTTGGACAAATTCCCGTTCTTTAAGTGATAACACTTGTCCGCGAATTACTCTAGCTAAACCAGACCAACTAACGAATGAGGTAATCACAACAATTAGTAAAAATCGTTGGGAACTAGTTAAACCTGGTGGTAATACTGCGGCGAGGGCAACTAACAAATAAAGGCTAGGAATAGTCATTAAAACTTCTACTACACGCATCAAAATGCTATCTACCCAACCGCCAAAGTAACCGGAAATACCGCCAACTAACATTCCCAAAGGAAAGGAAATCGCAATTCCGATTAAACCGATACTCAGGCTAATTCTTCCACCATAAAGCAAGCGGCTAAATTGATCGCGTCCTTGTTCATCGGTGCCTAAAAGGTTAAATTTGCCTTCTCCAGTTGTGCCGAATAAATGCCAATCTAAAGGAATTCCCGGAAAGATTACGATTTCATCTCTTGGTGGTGGTAAAGGCAGAGATATGCGAAATAATTTATAGGTGGAACCGCGCACAAATAGACGTAATGGCGAGGGTTTTTTCCAGTCTATTGTGAGTTGGCGATCGCCTGTTGCCAATTCCACTGGCCCTTGAGTTGTCGGATAAACGTGCGGCCCGATCAACTCTCCTTGGGGAGTTCTTAAATAAATTTCTGTCGGTGGTAGTAGCGATCCATTAGGTTGAGAAGCATAAGGATCGTAAGGCGCAACAAAATCTGCTGCTATTACTGACAAATAGAATAATAACAGCAACAGTGCGCCACACTTTGCCAGAAAGTTACTTTGTAATTTTTGCCACCAATTCATAGTTTAATTAAGCTGTTCTACTAATTGTCTTCTATCTTCTTCTGCCTTTTCATGTTCGACTACAAACACATTAGAGTATAGATTAGCAATTATTTGCTTACCTTGCTGTGTTAATTGTAGATAACGGAGAGCATCTTTGATGAAAGGAAAAACTCCATTCCAGTAAAACTTAGAATAGTTGCGCCGCAAGTCTCCCGGATGATGATAATTCAGGGCTTTATTCACTCCTGTTTCTTCAAATTCATAGTAGAGAGAAGTAATTTTTTTCAGATAGCGAGGATCGCTAAGTTGCCCAATTAAATCAGCTGCTCTGACTAAACCTGCATAATTGATTGTATCCTGATGATCTTCTGCTGAAGGTACAGGAAAACGAGTCAGTTCTATGCTACGTTTAATTACTTCTGCGTCAATTAATTTATGTCCGCCAAAGCGTTCGGTGATAAACAATTTTCCGCGATCGACATGATAAGGTGTGAGGCTGGCATCGGAAGCACCAACAGGTAATTTTACCATTCCGCCATCTTTACCAGTGGCATAAAGTCCTTGTTCTTCTTTGTCTTGACGGCAAACTCCTTTAACATAACCAATATCGTGGCATAACAAAGAAATGATGTAGTGCAACCAATCTTCACAGGAAACTCCACCTTCCCGGATATGTTTACCACGTAAAATTTCTTGACCGACCAAAGTAACTAAAATTGTATGTTCTACGTTATGATAAAGGGCATCGCTGTTGGCAATATTTTCTAGTGCCATGCTACCAGCCCAGCCGATAATATCTTCGTAGTCATGCTTCAAACCTCCGTAAGTGCGGTGGTATCCTTCTCGCAGTTGTTCTACGAAGGTGTCAATTAGAATTTGTGTGGCATTGAACATTCTAGTTTCCCGCTTGTTCTAAGTATTGATTTACAGGTATTTGTTGTTAATTCCGGTTGAGTTGCTAAATAGTTTCTTTTGAAATCTAGCCCGTAAGACAGGGATATTTATGGGTTGAATAATATAGTAACGCAACCTAGCTTAGATCAAAGTTAGCTGTTTTACTGCTCTGTGGGTAGATGGCTGATACTCCCTCGATCGCCAAAGAAAATGCTATTCTATAAAAATCACTCTGCGGGTGTAGTTCAGTGGTAGAACGCCAGCTTCCCAAGCTTGATGTCGTGGGTTCGAGTCCCATCACCCGCTTAAGAGCTAAAACAGTTGAAAATTAAGCAAGACAAGGGTTTTGACCTTTTTGGCACTCCTAGATCGTACTACCTTTGTTATAAAGCTTGGGGAATTTTGATTTAATGTTGGCAATTCTTTTTACCCCTCTCTAGACAGAGGGAACTTGATGGAACTTTGCTTTACATTACTTAACATAAAGTGAAGCAGGAAGTTTAAATCATGACTAACACACCAAAAACAGCTGAAAACTACGAAGGACAATTCGATCGCAAATACGGCGAGTTCGCTACTAAATTTGAATTTGGTTCTAATCCCAGTGCTGAAATTTGGAATGGTCGTTTGGCAATGGTTGGTTTTCTGATTGCATTGCTGATTGAATTAACAACTGGTGAAAAGTTTATTCACTATTTTGGTTTGTAATTTGTCAAGATGGGGAAATGCTTAACGGGTTTCCCTGGTTTTGATTAATAGAAAAATTTGTTAGCGATCGCATTTTACCTTGTTTTGTGGGAATGAGCGGGGTGAGTGCGATCGCACTTGTAATACTAGCTAAATATTCCTGCCAATCTTTCTTGAAGCAATTGGGGAAACTGGGAATAATATTTTTGATTCAATGGCGAAGGATGGGGTAAGGGCATTAAGTTTATTAATTTTTTGTGCAAATTTCCGGCGTTATCTTTGGCTGTAATAGTAGTTTCGATAGTGGCAGAATAGCGATCGCTTCTTCTAAAAAACTCTGCTAAAACTCCTTTTTCAGTATAAGGAGTAAACCAATCAAAAGCTTCATTACCTAAAGTAATAATTTTATTTCCTTGCCAGTGCAACACTAACAACCGTTCAATGAAAGGGCGAAATCTTTTTTTCACTGCTTGACTATAGGCTTTATTTCCTGGTGGTTTGTAGGGAACAGTATTTGTGAGCAAAACACGCTCTAAAATTACTTGTAAATCAGTAGTTTTTGTTGGTGCTTCCTGTGTCATAGCACGGTATAAACCACTACGCACAAGCTTGCCAGCAGCGCCAATTAGTGGTTGATTGGCATGAACTTCATCTTTGCCCAAATCTCTAGCAAAAAAGCATAATTGACTATTGAGATTACCTGCATAGAGAATAGGTTGGGTTGGTTTTAATCCCGCAGCGAGATAAACTGGTTCATCAATGGGAAAGGACGCACTTTCGGCTTCTTGTTGAATCTCTGATAATAGCTGAGTAATATTGGGCATAGAAGCAGCTTTCTTCTCTTGAATCTGGGTACAACCTTTCAATAGTACACTTTCTATAGGACATTGTTTCATGGCAATAGAAAACGTTGGACAATCAGCTATTGAACAAAATCTGGAACAGTTTCTTTTAGTACTTTCAGTTTCTTTAAGCGTCGCTACATTATCGCGAGTTTTTAGCTGGTTTCGGAAAATTCCCTACACTTTATTGCTAGTGATTGTCGGGTTGGGTTTAGCTTTTGTAAATGTCAGATTAGTCAATCTATCTCCGGGCTTAATTTTAGAAATCTTCTTGCCACCTTTATTATTTGAAGCTGCTTGGAATTTGAAGTGGCGAGACTTGCTGGAAAATTGGGTTCCTGTGGTGCTTTACGCAATTTTTGGCGTAATGATTTCGGTTGTTGGCATTGGTTTGGCACTCAATCAATTTGCCGCAATTCCTTTAGCAACTGCTTTATTAGCAGGGGCAACTTTAGCCGCAACCGATCCGGTTTCTGTGATTGCTTTGTTTAAGGAATTAGGTGCGGGGAAAAAGTTAAGAACTATCATGGAGGGAGAGAGTTTATTTAATGATGGGGTGGCAGTTGTTGCCTTTAGTTTGTTAGTAGGAATTCCTTTGGGAATTGAAGAATTTGATTTACCTGTGAGTGTGGCGCGATTCTTTGTTTTTGTCGGTGTTGGGGTGGGAGTTGGCAGTTTAATTGGGTTTGGAATTTCCTATTTAACTCAAAGGTTTGATTTGCCATTAGTGGAACAATCTCTGACTTTAGTTGCTGCTTATGGAACTTATTTAATTACTGAAGAATTGGGCGGTTCTGGGGTAATTGGTGTGGTGACAACTGCCTTGATTTTGGGAAATTTCGGTTCTCGAATTGGCATGAATCCCCGCACTAGATTGCTAGTAACTGAATTTTGGGATTTTTTGGCTTTTTTTGTCAATTCAATTGTGTTTTTATTGATTGGCGATCAAGTCCGTTATGATAATTTGGCAAAGGATTTTGGGTTGATAATGTTGGCGATCGCAGCCGTATTATTAACTCGAATTGTGGCGATTTTTTTCCTGGGATTTATCAGCAATTTGCTGACTAAAGTTGATATCAGTTGGCAAGAAATGTTGGTGCTTTGGTGGGGAGGTTTAAGGGGTTCGGTTTCGATTGCTTTGGCTTTGAGTTTACCAGTTGCTTTAGCTGGTAGGCAGGAACTCACTGATATTGTGTTTGGTGTGGTTTTATTTACTTTATTAGTGCAAGGTTTAACTACTCAGTTGCTTTTGGAAAATTTGGGTTTAATTGGCGATCGCAAATTGCAGCAAGAATACTCGGAAATGGTGGCGCGTCGCATCGCTTTAACCAGAGTAATGAAGTTTCTTTCCGAGGAAAAAGATTTCCGCCAAGTCGATCCAGAATTTTATGATTTGCAAATGTCATTAGTGGAAGGCGAATTAGAATCTTTGTCAGAAGAAACTTACCAAATGATAGTTAAACACCCGCAATTAAGAGAGCAAGTTAATGAACAAATGCGCGATAAACTCTTAGATATTGAGGCGGATACTTATGCGGAATTGATTCGCACTGGTTGGCTAAATGAACGACTTTCCCCGATGTTACAAGAAGTCTTGGGTAGAGAAGAGGATGTGTAATATCGATCGCTCAAATCTTTACTGATGCAAAACTGTAGAGACGTTTCATGAAACGTCTCTACAGTAAATACATTAAACGTCTCTACAGTAAATACATTAAACGTCTCTACATTAAATACATGAAACGTCTCTACAGTAAATACATGAAACGTCTCTACAGTAAATACATGAAACGTCTCTACAGTAAATACATGAAACGT
>NZ_JBHFNQ010000114.1:0-29163 GCF_041929345.1 Floridaenema aerugineum BLCC-F46 | reverse complement strand
AGAAGCTGCTTCTTGAAGTACCCTTGCTTCTGCAATATATGGTGTAGCACGTCGATTTTTTTCCAGCGCCAAAGCAACAAAACCTGCACGAGTCGCTTGATATGTTGTAACCAGATCGTCACTAGATTGAAGATGTTGGCGGTAAGAACACATAAGAATTTAAATTAGGGCTTTTTCCAAACATAAACACACTTTCGTAGGGGTTCGCGTCCGTGATTTCCCATTTGCTGACTACTATTACCTTTATCACCAGGTAAAACCAGGATATTCTCAACAGTAAACCCGATCTTTTCCGCAAAATCAGAGAGAATCATATCTACTGAAATACTCACACCTGCATAGCGCACATTATCATTAACCATAAATAAGTTTGTTCCAGGTTTAAGAACTCGGAAGCATTCTTGGATCGCACAAGCCATCTCGTAGAAATATCCTCTCACCATTCTAGGAATACCTTTGTTGTTTAAGTTATTTGGTTCTTTTTGAGAGTCTAAATATTGCAATATCCCTTGCAATAAACTTTGTTCATCAGCAATATTTAGCGCTGTTTTCCAGGCTGGATTGATTGTCAATAAATCTTTAGGTTTATTTTCGACTGTACAACTTAACATTTCTTGGCGCAACTTGATTAACTCTTTTTCAGAAATTCCAAGTAAGGCTAATTCTAAGGCATAAGTACGGGTATAGTCATATCGATTGCAATAGGGTGGAGATGTAATAATTGCATTATATACTGTTTTGATTAGTAAAATCTCTTACATGATAGATTAGATTTACTTTCGTCGCAAGCAGCTTACCTAAGAAATGCAATCTTTTCCACAGAAGAAGTTCCGCGATAAAAATTTGTTAGATTCCAGCGAGTTAGCCAAATCAACGCTAACAATTTCTCTCATTGTTCCAGTGCTTAATGGTGGGGAAAACTTTCGCCAATGTTTGCAAAGCCTGAGCAACGTAGCTGAGAAATTATTAGAAATTATTGTAATTGATGATGGTTCAACAGATGATTCGGGAAAGTTAGCAGCAGAGTTGGGTGCTCAGGTAATTACTTTTCCTTCTCCTGGTGGCCCTGCCCGTGCTAGAAACAAAGGGGCGGAAGTTGCTCAAGGGGAGATTTTATTTTTTATTGATGCCGATGTAACGTTGACTGTCGAGACGATCGCTAACCTAATCACCGCATTTTCCCATTCTCCCACTCTCGATGCCTTGATTGGCTCTTATGATGATAGCCCTGGAAGCCCTAACTTTCTCTCCCAATACAAAAACCTATTTCATCACTACACCCATCAAACTTCATCTGAGGAAGCTTCGACCTTTTGGGGTGCTTGTGGCGCAGTGCGAAGGGAGGCTTTTTGGGCGGTGGGGGGATTTGATGAGGGCTATCGCTACCCCTCTGTGGAAGATATTGAGTTGGGCTATCGGTTGAAACGGGGACGATATCACATCAAGCTGGATAAAACTGTTCAGGTTAAACATTTGAAGCATTGGCGCGTTGGTTCTTTGCTCCGGGCAGAGATTTTTTATCGGGCGATTCCTTGGACGGAGTTGCTTTGGCGCGATCGACAATTCTCCAATGACCTGAATTTAAAGAATTCTAGCCGTCTGAGTTTAATTTTGACTTACTTGCTCGTATTTTGCCTGATTGGGGGCTGGTGGTGGTCAATCTTGTGGTTATTTGCTCTCTTAATTAGTTTCGCCTTGTTGCTGCTAAATTTACCTCTGTATCGCTTTTTTCTGCAAAAACGAGGCATACTATTCACATTTGGGGTAATTCCCTGGCATTGGTTGTATTTCTTTTATGGAGGAATAGCATTTGTGATTGGCACAATTCGCTATCACCTGTACCATAAGCGGAAAATACATTAAATCAGGGCAAAGGAACGGAAAACTAAAAGCAGGGAACAGCCAAAAGAATTAATAGCTTGTTGCCTGTTGAACGTTACGAAGTTTCTTTTTTTGTGGTTTAATCGCTGTCTTAAGCAGTCTAATTGTGGAGTGAGCAGTGGAACATAGTCCCGTTATAGTTATTGGCGCTGGGCCTGCTGGCTTGACGGCAGCTTACGAGTTGATGAAGCGCGGTACTCGCTCGATCGTTCTCGAACAAGCAGATAAAGTCGGTGGCATCTCCCGTACAGAAACTTACAAAGGTTATCGTTTTGATATTGGTGGACATCGATTTTTCACCAAAGTCGATGAAGTCCAACAATTTTGGCAGGAAATTTTAGGGGATGAGTTTATTAAAGTTCCCCGACTTTCACGAATTTACTATCAAGGAAAGTTCTACAACTATCCCCTTTCCGTAATCAATACTTTATCTAACATAGGAATTGCGCCCAGTGCTTTAATTTTAATGAGTTATCTGCAAGCAAGACTCAAAGTTAAACTCAATCCGGGGCAGGAAGCGGAAACTTTTGAAGAATGGGTAACAGAACGTTTTGGAGAACGTTTATATCGAATGTTCTTTAAAACTTATACAGAAAAAGTTTGGGGAATTCCTTGTAGTAAAATTCGTGCAGATTGGGCGGCGCAACGCATTCAAGGAATGTCGCTCAAAGGTGCAGTAATTAATGCTTTATTTGGTGCTCAAAATGCCAAAAGTTTAATCAAAGAATTTGATTATCCAATTTTAGGGCCGGGAATGATGTGGGAACGCTGCCAAGAAAAGTTGTCAGCAAAAGGAATCCCAGTTCATTTAAATACAAGTGTAATTCGCATTGAACGAGTGGGAATGAGAATTAAGCGAGTGATTGCGCGTCAGGGCGATCGCACTTTGGAATTAAATGCCAAACATTTTATTTCCACTATGCCTGTGTCTGCCTTGCTACGTTGTCTCGATCCCTTACCACCAAAAGAAGTTTTGCAAGCAGCACAAAGCCTCAAATATCGAGATTTTCTCATCGTGTCGCTGATTGTTAATCGCGAAAAGTTGTTTCCCGATAATTGGATTTATGTTCATAGTCCAGAATTCAAAGTTGGACGAATTCAAAACTTCAAAAATTGGAGTCGAGCTATGGTTCCAGATCATAGCAAAACTTGTTTAGGAATGGAATATTTTTGCAGTGTTGGCGAAGATTTGTGGGAAATGTCTGATGCAGATTTGATTAAACTTGCTAGTCAAGAAGCGATCGCATTAGGCATAGGTGTAAAAGCAGGCGATGTAGAAGATGGAGTGGTGATTCGTCAGCGCAAAGCTTATCCGGTTTATGATGCTGAATATCGCCAACATTTACAAGTAATTCAAGATTATTTAGAAACTTTCGATAACCTGCAAACAGTTGGCAGAAACGGAATGCACCGCTACAACAATCAAGATCATTCAATGTTAACAGCGATGTTAGCTGTACGCAATTTGTTTGGCGAAAATCACGACCTTTGGACAGTTAATACAGAGCGCTCTTATCATGAAGAATTCACTGTTGAAGACCAAAAAAATGCGGCAAAATTGTCATCAGTATTGCGTTCTCCCAATAGCGATCGTCCAACAGCTGCGATCCAGTAAGGATTGGGGTAGGGGCAATTCATGAATTGCCCCTACGACTCAATAATTTATCTGTGTTCATCTGTGTTTATCTGTGGACATCTGTGGTTAAAAATCCGAAATTATGTCACAAATAGAAGTTACTGAAAAAGCCAAATTACCGAGTTTCTCAATTATTGTAGAAACAGAAAACTTAGCGAGTGCAGAATTAGAAGGATTATATCGTTCTTTAGATTCCATCGCATCTCAAGACCTATCCCCTGAATTAGCCAAAGAAGTTTTAATTCTGGAAAGTGGCGATGTTCCACAAGAAATGATGGAACAGCTTTGTAATAAATATCCTTGGTTAAGTATGCGTCGTATTTCAGCAGATGTTGATTACTATGCTGCTAAAATGAAAGGCGTTTCGCTAACAACTGGAGAAGTAATTGTTTTAGCCGATTCTGATTGTATATATCAGCAAAATTGGTTACGTAATTTGCTCGCACCTTTTGCAGAGGATAATGTTAATGTGGTAGCGGGTGAAACTACTACTTCGGCTAAAGGTGCTTATGGATTGGCGATCGCACTAACATACATTTTCCCCCGCTTTTCCCACAGTAACACCCTGGAAAAAACCCAATATTATTTCTGTAATAACGTTGCTTTTCGTCGTTCATTTCTCGCTAAATATCCGATTCCTGTAGATTTGCCAATTTATCGAGGCAATTGTGTAATTCACGCTAATTCTTTGATTAAGGAAGGAGAAACTATTTGGAAACAACCAAAATCCCGCGCTTGTCATGCTGCACCTAATGGCGGAGCGCACTTTTTTTGGCGATTCTTGTTATATGGATATGATGCTTTGTTAATTTACCGTTTAAGACGGGAAAATAAAACATCTTTTCAGCCTATTTCGGATTTATTTGCAAGTGTGGCAATAGGATTATTTAAAGTTATGGTAGCGGGAAAGAGGTTGATTGAGTTGGCGATCGAACAACCACGCTATTTGTTGAATTTACCGATCGCTATTTTCATCGCTTTAAGTTCCCTGTTGTTGTATTTTGTTGGCTTAATAATTAGTTATTTCCGACCTAATTATTTCCTTTCCAAAGAAGGCAAAGTAGAGGTTAATTGGGAACATTCTTGAGAGATTGGGAATTTATGAAACCGCTCCAGACGCAGAGGACACAGAGGAAGAGAAGAGAGAGTTTATGGATAGAAATTTGTCTAGTGTCCCTGAGTCGGCTAAAAATTCTTCGTCGTCTGGTCGTTTGGCATCGGGAACAATTCAAGTATTTCTGGCAGAGGCATTGTTGTTGCCTACTGGACTTTTAACAGCGGCTTTTTTAACCCGCCAGTTAGGGCCAGAAAGTTACGGTTTATTCTTGTTAGCAACTAGTTTAGTTTCTTGGATTGGTTGGAGTATTACTTCGGCTTTTACCCGCACTACAATTAAGTTTATTGGAGAAGCTGAAGATTGGCAACCTGTGGCGACTACGGTGTTACAATTACACCTTTTTTTAGGTGTTTCTGCTGCTGTTATTTTTTGGTTTGTTGCCGATCCTGTGGCAAATGCTTTAGGTGAACCTCGCCTGAATAATTACTTGAGATCGTTCATGTTAGAAGTGCCAATTTTTTGTGTTACTTATGTGCATCGTAGTGTTTTAGTTGGGTTAGGTAAGTTTTCCGAAAGAGCGATCGCAACTGCTACTCGTTGGATTACCAAAATGATATTAACCATTGCTTTAGTTGCGGCAGGTTTATCAATTTGGGGAGCAATTATTGGGAGTTTGTTTTCAGCATTAATTGAGCTTTTCGTCTGTCGGTTTTATGTACGTCCACCAGTTTGGAAGCGATCGCAAATCCAGATGCAGAAACTCTGGGGTTATGCAGTACCATTATTTTTAATGGCTATTAGTTTGCGCCTTTATGACAAACTCGATTTATTCATGTTGAAATTGTTAGGAGGAACCGCAGCACAAGCAGGTTATTATGGAACAGCCCAAAATCTTTCTGTAATTCCTGGGATATTTACACTGGCATTTGTCCCTTTACTTTTATCAACGCTTACCCGTCTTTTGCGAGAACAGGAATTGAAAAAAGCGCAAGAAATGAGCAAAAATGCCATGCGTTTAGTGCTGTTATTAATACCCTTTGCAGGTTTAGCAGCTGGCGCATCTTCCGAAATTATTAAACTACTTTTCAGCGATACTTTTTTACCTGCTGCACCGATATTTTCTATATTAATTTTTGCCGCAGTAGCAATGGCAATGATTTCGATTACAACTGCTATTCTGACTGCTGCAAGTAGGCCGAATTGGACGATCGCACTCACAGGGCCAATGGTTCCATTAGCGATCGCATTTGACCTCTGGATCATTCCCAAATTTGGTACATTAGGAGCAGCAATAGTTACAATTACTGTTTCTAGTTTAGCTGCATTAGCAACAATTTTCGCCCTCTATCATCTCTGGAAAATTTTCCCTTCATTACTCTCTCTTGGACGTAGTTTACTCATCGCTGGGTTGGTTTATGGATTAGCAAATATTTGGGAAACTCCCAATTGGTTAGTGATTTTCAAACTTTTGATTTTAGGATTATTAATTCCGTTAGGATTGCTGATTTTGGGGGAATTTAGCGATCGCGAAATTGCCTCTGTGCGCTCAATTCTCAAAAGATTTGTTAGCAATCTAGTACCATAAACTTGTATTTGTAGTGTCTGACGCAATACTGCTCGGTTAAGTATTTTTTGCCTTTGTAGGGGCGAAGCATTCGGACAGAAAATCTAGGGTTTGAGCCAAAAGTTATCGCCCGAATGCTTCGCCCCTACCCAAAACCCGAGCAGTATTGGTGTCTGACGCACCTTACGGAATATAACTAGCAACTTGCGTTAACAGAGGATTTAATACCAATATGCCGGAACAACCAAAAGGATTACACATAAGAGCACTTGCGCCATACGAAGATAGATTGCTCAGTGCTTTAAGCTTCTTCCGCACCAAGCGCCAGAAAACTACACAAGCTCATCACTGCCTATCCATGTATTTGAGGCAATCAGAAAGCAGGATTTTAGGAGAAGTGGAATTTTACGCCAGAATGAGCGGACTAGATAAATATCAATTACTTGAGCTTATTTATTCCGATCCCGATCGAGCCCAAGAATTAATTGATAATGCAACGGGTGTGAGTGTAGCTGATACTTTTGAACAGGATTCACATAATATCGAAGCTGATTGAAAACTGGGGTAGTCTTGCATCTTAAACCTAAGACGGATGGAAATAAATTCGGCTCATGAAATCATGAAAAAGTATGCAGTAAACGCCTTAATTAAATTTATTAGGCTAAGTTTGCTCCTGATGTTTGTACTTGTAGAAACGCCGAAAAAGAGAGGGATTTCATGGAGAATACATTATTCGATCAAGTGTTCCGAGACAGCGAAGGCAACATTGTTATAGCTCAACCCCCAAATTTACCACTCATTGTTGGGATTGTATCTATTTTATTAGAAATAATTTTTCCTACAGGTAAACTTCATTTAGGACTAGACTTAATAGCTTTTGGTTCCTTATTTACTTGGGCGTGGTTAGAATTATTTGAAGGTGTTAATTACTTCCGTAGAGCGTTAGGTCTTATTGCACTTGTTGCTCTGATTGCATGGAAACTTCAATAATTTGACTTGCGCTTTTCATCCAAAATAGTCCTGAAAATTTTCTATGTACGTTGTTGCGCTTTAGCGCTAAAGCGCAACAACGTACCTTTTTTGGATTTAGATCCCCGACTTCTTGAAGAAGTCGGGGATCTAGTGTTCAAACTAATTCGAGAACTCGATATTGTACGCCTGTTTCAAAAATTCTTGTACCTCCACCTTCAGCGATCGTTTGTCGTAAAGCTTCTGCATTTGTTACCGCTACACCTGCTAAATAATCTATTCCCATATCTGCTAATTCTGCTAACCAAGGAACAGTCGGTCCCATTAATACTAACTTGGCATTTTGTGATAACTCTACTAAACGGGGAAAAGTC
Organism: Floridaenema aerugineum BLCC-F46; assembly: GCF_041929345.1. Lineage (NCBI taxonomy): Bacteria > Bacillati > Cyanobacteriota > Cyanophyceae > Aerosakkonematales > Aerosakkonemataceae > Floridanema > Floridanema aerugineum. Next base: position 21,682 of record NZ_JBHFNQ010000114.1, on the reverse strand, counting down.
TTATTCACGATCGATGTTGCAGTCAAAAAAACCCAATCTGCTTCCGGTAAAAGATACTCGCAAGCAGGGTCGGGAAAATCTCGATCGCTTGGTTGACGTTCGATAACCGAAATTTCTGTATCCTGTTCATATTGCGATAGTCCGGGGTAACGTCCAATCACAACTACTTGTTTTCCCCGAATTAAGGGCAGAAAATGTTCAAACACAGCGAGATTTGGGGAATTTTTGGGCGTGAGTGGCTGTGCTTTATCTATTAGCGGCGAATTGGAATTAATTACAGAATTAATCGCTGCCATAGCAATGGTAGCTTGATAACTATCCCAAGAATACAGCCAGGGAGCTAAATCTGCGATCGCTTGATTCACCAAAGTCCCTGACCAAGGCAAAGTGCGCGTCGCTTGCCCCGGACTCATACATAATCCTATCCCATTGGCGCGGCAAAAAGTCCAGGTTAATCCGATAATAACCTCCTCTACAAGTGCAGTTGTCTGACTTGATTCCAACAACAAGTTATAAATTTCTCGTGGATGTACTTTCATAGAAAATAACCAAAAATCATGAAACTTTTTTCAGTGTCTTTCCTCTTGAGGTAAAGATTCTTTACACTTTACACCTGATCGAACAAACGGAAAAGAGTTGAGATATAATTCATTTTTGTTACAGTTCTCTAAGAATTTAGAACTAAAGAAAAAATTGATTATAAATTTTGTAAATTTTCCTCGATCTAGTCCCTAAGAAACTAGGATTTTAATAATAATTCAAGCTGTTTAATTATGAAAAATCAATATCCTGAAGCAAATCGGTTATTTTTAACTACTGTTCTTTTCCTGATTGGTCAAACTAATCAAGAACCGCAAAGCTTAAAAATTAATCACCTAAAGATTTTATTGAATTGTTTTTTACTATTGACTTTTTCCTGTAATTTAAATCAAGTACAAGCACAGATTGTCCCGGACGCTACTGTAAATTCTCTAGTCACACCTACTGGAAAAGCTAACCTTATTGAAGGGGGAACTAGAGCAGGTAATAATTTGTTCCACAGTTTCCGGGAATTTTCCGTTCCGACTGGAGTCGAGGCATTTTTTAACAATGCGCTGGATATCAGAAATATTTTTAGTCGGGTAACTGGTAGCTCAATATCTAACATTGATGGGTTAATTCGAGCAAACGGCACAGCTAATTTATTTTTACTTAATCCTAATGGAATTATTTTTGGGCCAAATGCTAAATTAAACATTGGCGGCTCATTTTTTGCTTCTACAGCTAATAGCATTAAATTCACTGATGGCTTAGAATTTGCGGCTAATAATTTGCAATCTTCACCTTTGCTCAGTATTAATGTACCGCTCGGCTTACAATATGGCAAGTCTCCTCGAGAAATTCGCATTCAAGGTGACTCTTCCTCTTCTTTAGAAGTTCTCCCCGGAAAAAGTCTGACAATTCTTGGTGGAAATGTAACTATAGATGGTGGTATTTTACAAGCTCCCGGTGGAGCAATTGAGTTAGGAGGAATTTCCACAGAGGGAACAATAGGATTAAATAATGATGGGAGTTTGAGCTTTCCTGATAATTTGGCGCGTGCAGATGTGTCAATTATTAATCAAGCTGAAATTAGAGTCCAAAGTTCTGGCGGTGGTAGCATTACTGTTAAGGCAAGAAATTTAGATATTTTGGGAGAAAGCTATCTTTCGGCGGGGATAGCAACAGGAAAAGGAACGCCGAAAAGTATCGCCGGAAATATTTTGCTAGATGCTACTGATGCAATTACAATTACATCGAGCCAAGTTGAGAACACTGTCGAAGAAAATGCGATCGGCAATAGCAAAACAATTATTGTTAATGCGAAATCTTTAACTCTTACTAATGGTGGTGTAATTAGTACGAGTACATCAGGCAAAGGTAACGCCGGAGATATTAATATTGTAATTAGCGATCGCCTTTCCCTTGATGGTGAAAACAGCAAAGGTGGTAGTGGAATTTTTGCCGCTGTGTACAAAACTGCTCAAGGTGAAGCAGGTGATGTTACTATTACCACCAACTCCCTGAGTATCACCAATGGTGGGATAATTGGTGCTGGAACTTTTGGTTTTGGCAAAGCCGGAGAAGTTACAATTCAAGCTAATGACATCGCTCTCGATGGTGAGGGGAGCGTCTATTATAGTGCGATCGTCAACGGTATACAAGAAGGTGGCACAGGTGATGGTAGAGGGATTACTATTAATACCAAAACTTTAACTTTAACTAATGGCGCTCAAATAAATGCCAGCACTTTAGGTAAAGGTAAAGCCGGAAGAATTACTATTAATGCTACTCAGAGCGTTTCTTTTGATGGAGAAGCAAAAGATAGAACTCCTACAGGTGCTTTTGGATTTGTGGGTGAAAATGCTGAAGGTGAAGCCGATGGAATTACGATTAATACGAAATCTTTAACTATTAGCAATGGCGCTCAAATAAATGCGAGTACACTAGGCAAAGGTAACGCAGGAAATATTAATATTGTAACTAGCGATCGCCTTTCCCTTGATGGTGCAAACAGCGCAAATTTTACGGGAATTTTTGCCACTGTAAAAGAAAATGGTCAAGGTGAAGCCGGGGATATTACGATTACCACCAATTCCCTAAATATAACCAATGGTGCGCTCATTGGTGCTGGTACTTTTGGCTTTGGTAAAGCCGGAGCAATTACAATTGGAGCTAATAATATCTCTCTTGATGGTGAGGGTAGTAAATACTATAGTTCGATCGTCAATGGTGTACAAGAACGTGGCACAGGTGATGGTAGAGGGATTACTATTAATACCAAAACTTTAACTTTAACAAATGGCGCTCAAATAAATGCCAGCACTTTAGGTAAAGGTAAAGCCGGAAGAATTACTATTAATGCTACTCAGAGCGTTTCTTTTGATGGAGAAGCAAAAGATGGAACTCCTACAGGTGCTTTTGCAACTGTGGGTGAAAAGGCTGAAGGGGAAGCAGGAGGCATTAATATTACTACGAATTCGCTTTTTGTTACTAATGGTGCTCAATTAAATGCGAGTACTTTAGGAAAAGGCGAGGCGGGAGAGGTAGGAATTACAGCTAGCGATCGCGTATTTTTTGATGGTATAGGAAACAACGGAAATCTTAGTGGAGCCTTTAGCATTGTGGAAGCGGGTGCGGAAGGTAAAGCGGGTGGTGTTAGCGTCACCAGCAACTCGCTAACTATTAGTAATGAAGCTCAAATAGGTGCAGGTACTTTTGGCGAAGGAAATGCCGGAAGCGTGAAAATAAACACAAACAATTTGTTGTTAAATAATGCTGGATCAGTATCAACAGTTGTTGGTAAACAAGCAAAGGGAGATCCTGGTAATATAGAGATAACTGCCGATCGTTTATTATTAAATAATCAAAGTTTTTTGACTGCTGCATCAGAGAAAGGCGAGGGGGGAAATATTAGAATTCAAAGTAGAGATATTCAATTACGCCGTCAAAGTGAAATTTCTGCCGCTTCAGCTTTAGATGCTAAAGAAGGTAATATTGATATTGCTACTCGTACTTTAGCTCTTTTGGAAGCTAGCGAAATTAGAACTGATGCTGACGCTCCCAAAGGTGGTAGTAACATCACTATTACACCTGTAGATAATTTAGGAGTTGCAGTATTTGTATCTGCTGATAGTATAATTAGTTCTAGTGGTAACTTGTCTATAGAAGGATATATTGAACCTCAATCTTCTGATGTTCCACAGGTAGAAGTATTTGATGCTACTAAATTAGTTGCTTCTACTTGTCGTCGTCGTGAAGGGGAACAAAGCGCATTTATTGTTACTGGTAAAGGTGGGTTGCCTCCTAACCCTAATGAACCAATTATAAATGATGTGACTTGGGTAGATTTAAGACCAATAAATTTAGATGAAGGCAAAGCAGTAGGAAAACAAAGAAGTAGGAGAATAGAGGAAAATGGTAAAGATGAAATTGTGGAAGCTCAAGGATGGTTAACAAATGCTAAAGGTGAGGTTGTTCTGGTTGCTAACACGGCGAAAACAGTACCTCATAAATTGATTTTTAATCCTCAATATTGTCCTGAACCGTGATGATAAATTGATTGTTTATCAAAAAAATTAAGCTAGATGGTGCGTTACACTAGCGCTTTTCTTGAATGCCGCAGGCTATACGCACCCTACGAAGAATTAATTTTATTAGAGGAAGGGAAGAGGATAAAATGTTTGTTAAAAGATATGTGAAAAAGACGATCGCACTAAGCAAAAAATGGCTATTTTTTGTTGTAATTACTCTTGTAACTGCCTTTTTAAGTGCCGGAATTTCGTTAGCTTTTCCCAATTTAACTAGCGTAAAACTTTCCCAATCCCCAATCCTCAATCCCCAATCCCCAGTCACTAATCCCCAACAATTGTTAGAACAGGGTAAGGAGTTTTTGCAAGCTGGACAGTTTTTGCAAGCGGCGGTTACTTGGCAAAAAGCTGTTGCTGCGTTTCAGGATTCTGGGAATAAACAAGGTGAAGCTTTAGCTTTGAGTTATTTATCTTTTGCTTATCAGCAATTAGGAAAGTGGAAAGAAGCAGAAAGTGCGATCGCTACTAGTTTATCTTTAATTCGCAATTTGCCAACGACTAAAAACTCCCAACTCATTTTAGCTCAAGCTTTGAATAATCAAGGTCATCTGCAATTCGCTTTAGGAAAATTGACAGAAGCGATAAAAACTTGGGAGGAAACGGCTGCTATCTATTCCCAAATTGGTGATACTGAAGGAGCGATCGGCAGTCAAATAAACATTGCTCAAGCACTACAATCTTTAGGACTTTATCGCCGCACTCAAACAACTTTAGAACAGGTAGAAATTTCTTTGAACACTCAACCAAATTCTCTAATCAAAGCTACAGCATTACTGAGTTTAGGTAATGCGTTACGCGCAATAGGAGAATTAGAAAAATCTAGGCAATTGCTGCTACAAAGTTTGAGGATAGCGCAAGATTTGCAAGTAAAACCAACTATCAGCGCCGCCTTTTTCAGTTTAGGAAATACTGCCAGATATTTCGCCAAAAAAGCTGAAGAATTTAACAGTTTATCAACTGCAAAAACAGAATTTGAGACAGCTATTAATGCCTATCAAAAATCTATTGAATCGTCTAATTCACCAATTAGCCGATTGCCAGCACAAATTAATCAATTGAGTTTGTTAGTAGATATCGGTAAATTCACTGAAGCTCAAGAGTTACTAACACAAATTAATATTAATCAATTACCAGCTAGTCGTCAATCAGTTTATGCGCGAATTTACTTAGCTGAAACGTTAATAAAACTGAATAAAGAGCAAAATATTCAAGAGTCAGCGTTATTATTAGCAAAAGCAATTCAAGAAGCAAAAGATTTGCAAGATTCTCAAGCTGAATCTTATGCTTTAGGAAATTTAGGTAGATTATATGAATTAACCGGACAGTTTAAAGATAGCACTAATTTAACTCAACAAGCTCTTAGTTTAGCTCAAGCGGTTAATGCTTCAGAGATTACTTATCGTTGGCAATGGCAATTAGGAAGACTGCTGAAAAAACAAGGCGATCGACAAAGTGCGATCGCATCTTACACCATAGCAGTAGAAACTCTTAAATCCCTGCGAAATGACTTAGTTGCGATTAATCCTGGTAATCCCGATTTGCAATTTTCTTTTCGGCAAAGTGTCGAACCTGTTTATCGAGAATTAGTTGATTTATTACTACCAATCCAAACAGAACCAAGTCAAGAAAATTTACGATTAGCGCGAGCGGTAATTGAATCTTTGCAATTAGCAGAATTAGATAACTTTTTTCAGGAAGCTTGCTTAGATACTCAACCTGTAGAAATCGATCGATTAGACGAAAATGCCGCCATAATCTACACAATTGTTTTACCAGATAGATTAGCAATTATTCTCGCACTGCCTCAATCTCCCCTACGCCTTTATACTACTTTGAAACCCCAAACAGAAGTAGAATCTGCGCTAAAAAGGTTACGCACAAGCATGGAAACTCCTATCAACAATACATTAATTTTACCACTTTACCAACAAGTTTATAATTGGATTATTCAGCCAATAGAAGCAGATATACAACAGAAAAACGTCCAAACTTTAGTATTTGTTTCTGATGGTTTATTGCGAAATATCTCCTTAGCTGCTTTATACGATGGGGAAAAATATTTAATCGAAAAATACAGTATTGCTTTAACTCCCGGATTACAATTACTACCACCACAACCTTTAAAAAAGGAAGATTTCCGAGTATTATTAGCTGGCATATCTGAAGCGAACCAAAATTTCCCCGCCTTACCAAACGTAGAACAGGAATTACAAGAAATTAAGTCTCTATTACCAGCAAAGGAACTTTTAAATCAACAATTTACTGATAATAATTTACAAAAAATTTTAACTTCATCTACTTTTCCAATTGTACATTTCGCAACTCATGGACAATTTAGCTCTCAAGCAGAAGAAACATTTATTTTAGCTTGGAATAGTCAAATTAATGTTAAAAATTTAGACCAATTATTGCGAGTAAGAGAGCAACAAATCACTCCTCCTATTGAATTACTTGTTTTTAGTGCTTGTGAAACCGCAGCCGGAGATAATCGAGCCGCTTTAGGATTAGCAGGAGTAGCAGTAAGAGCAGGTGCGCGTAGTACTCTGGCAACTTTATGGAGAGTTAGCGATGAATCAACAGCCGCTTTAATGGTAAAATTTTATCAAGAATTAGCCAAAGAAGGTGTTACTAAAGCCTCTGCTTTAAGGCTGGCTCAATTAAGTATTTTAAAAGATAAAAAATATCAGCTTCCCTTTTTCTGGGCACCTTATGTCTTAGTAGGAAACTGGCAATAATTAATATTGTTTACGCATAAGATTGATCCAAATAGGGTAGGGGCGGGTTTAGCCAAAAGATTGAAATACCCAGCAAGAAAATCGAAGTCAAAACCCGCCCATCTTAAGCATCTGTCGTTGTATAATAAACCTTATTCCCTGTTTAGTTGTGTGATTTACCAAAAAACTAGTGAATAACTTATCTAACAAACAAAATATTTCTGATTTCCTGAAGTACTTAACCTTGCTGATTATCATATTTGGCATTTTTATTCGACTATCTCAATATGTGAGTAATCGAGCATTATGGGGAGATGAAGCAAGTTTGGCGCTAAATATTGTCGATCGCTCTTATGCAGAATTACTCCAACCTTTAGATCGTAATCAAGCCGCTCCCCCTGGCTTTTTGTGGATAGAAAAACTATTCACTCAGCTATTTGGAAATAATGAATATTCGCTGAGATTATTTCCTTTAATTTCTGGAATTGTTTCACTAATTGCTTTTTATAAACTGGGGAAATGGGCGGTATCTGCGATCGCACTACCAATAGCCATAATCCTATTTGCTTGTCTGAGATACACCCTTTATTATGCCACTGAACTTAAGCAATATTCCAGCGATGTCATGATTGCTTTATTGCTTTGTTTATTACTAATTCCGCTACAGCAACAAATCCTAAATATCAGGCGAATTTTGTTAATTGGAATTTTAGGAGCAGTAGCAATTTGGTTTTCTCATCCAACAATTTTTGTCCTAGCAGGACTTGCATCAGGCAACCTAATACTCACTTCAAATCAACAAAAAAAAGCAATTTTAATTAACCGTTTACCTGCCTATTTCCTCTGGCTAATTAGTTTTGGTTCTATGTACTTTTTAACAATAGCCAGAGTCATGCAAAATAACAGTTTACAAAATGCTTGGGGAGATGAATATCCCAACACTATTTTTGACCTGCTTTGGTTACTAGATTCTTTTGGCAGATTCTTTTCTCGTCCTTTAGGATTTTCCACAATCTTTGATGGTATTGCAATTTTAGCATTTGTAATCGGTAGTGTCTTTTTTATTAAGAAAAAACCGAACAAATTCATAATTTTAATGTCTCCAGTTTTTGCCACATTAGCAGCTACTTATCTTCATAAATACCCATTTCGCGGACGATTGATTTTGTTTTTAGCTCCGTTTTTTATCTTAGTAATTGCTGAAGGAATAGCTTTTTTGCTAACTAGTTTCAATCACAGCAAACACCATAAATACTTCCTTATTGCTGGAATAACTCTTGCTTGTTTACTCATAGCACCATCTTTAATTAGAGCCGGAACTTTTGTATTTTATCCCGAAAATAAACATGAAATTCGCCCGGTAATTGAGTATATCAAAACTCATCAGAAACCCGGAGATGGCATTTATATTGGTGATGGAGGGCCAGCAGATCAATTTGAATATTATGCTGGAAAATATGGCTATTCTCAATCTGATTATGCGCGTGGTTATTTGAGTGAATTGGTAGATGCAGAAAAGTTTTATGAGCAAGGTTGGCAACAATTTAAAAATCAATCTAATCAGTTAAAAAATAAACAGCGTATATGGTTTGTGTTTCCTGGTTTAAACAAAAAAAAGGAACCTTTTGTTAAGCTTCATCTCGATCGCATCGGCAAAAAACTAGATTACTTCAGTCAACCAGGTGCATTCACCTATCTTTATCAGATGAAATGATGGTTCGTTGTAAGGACTTCAGTCCTTTCTTTTCTTTCAAAGTAGGACTAAAGTCCTCACAACAAACTTTATACTCAGATCTTGCATCAAGAGGCAAAGCCTCCATTCTTCGTTCCCAGGTTCAACCTGGGAACGAGGATCTGGGAGGTTCTACCTCCCCTGATGCAAGGTTTTAACCGCCAAAACCTTTTTATCCTCTGTGAGATGTTTTGCCACTTTTAAGGCGAATCATTTCCCACACATAAACGTAAGAAACAAAAAACATTACTAGGGAAACTTGGACTTTTTGTGTAGGAGTTTTTAATCGTTTGTCTAAAAGTAGATTGAATCCTAACATGGCTATGGGCGCGATCGCATATTTCACCACATTAATCAGGAAAATAATGTTACGTTTCAGAAAAGAACTTTCCTGTTTTTGTTGTAAATCGTAGCGTCCACCAATGATTCTTCTGGCTCTAGAATAAAGTTGTGATAGTGAATTACGTGCTGGATGAGAAACACAGATTTCTTCAGCATATAAAGGTTGATATCCAGCATGATAAACTCGCTGTCCCCATTCGCGATCGCCATTTGATTTCAAACTACTATCAAACATTCCTACTTCCTGAATTACACTAGCAAAGGTAAACACATTAGCTGTTGCGCCAAAATGATCTTTTTCCACAAACTCTTTTTGGAGAAGCGGATACCAAAGACTTTCATAAAGTTCTATATAATTGGGTTGATTTGGTTCTTTAAAACAAGTTTGAATCTTCCCAGCAACAAAGCCACACTTGGGATTTTGTATTAATATTTTTACCCCTTTCTCAATCCAATCAGCAGCCGGAATACAATCAGCATCAGTAAAAGCAATTACAGTTCCCTTAGCCAGAGAAATTCCTTTATTGCGTGCAGAATATGAGCCAGGTTGACTTTCACTAGTTAAAATTGCTTGGTGATAACTTGCCACAACATCAGCGATATTTTGCTCGGCATCAGAACCATTATCCACCACAATTATTTCATATAAATTCTCAGGATAAGTTTGGTTTTTTAAACTTTCTAAACATCGCTTTAAACCTACTGCATCGTTAAAGACGGGAATAATAACTGAAACAAAAGGTTGTTCTTGAATCATGTACATTAAGTGATTAGGAAGAGCGATCGCTTTGATCGCCAACCCTGATAGTATCACCACAGCCGAAGATCAAGCTATCACATTCTACCAATCTGGTTGTTGGTACTAATGTTTTGGTTGTGTAGCGATCGACTTTGCTAATTGACAACAATTTAGCTCCTTAGTGCTGCTTTTATATCATGTCTGTTTGATTATTTATAGTGTAGAGACGTTGCATACAACGTCTCTTTTTTACAGAAAACAGGAAAAACAAAAAACTGTTCCAGGTTCCCTGTTTTCTATATCTCCAGTTGGGAACTTTCACCATTCGTTTAATGTGCATCTAACCAAGCTGACAAATCATAATCATGTCCGATCGATCGGCCATAATATCTTTTTTCCACGACCCTGTAGAGACGTTGTATGCAACGTCTCTACAGGGTCGGTAATCGCCCGGATATGATATCATTCAGGCTACTAAAATCCCATAAAAACGATCGCATTTCCCCAATATTTTTACGCTCAGTTTTTTGCCTGTCTTCACATTTATGAAGATTCAGTAAATTCTTGATATTCAGTAAAATTTCTTATCCTTTACTTAACCTAACGGTGAGAAGCTGAATTTCTGGAATCCGAAATTACACTTAATTGCCGTAAGTTTACGGAAATTTAATTAATAGCATACTGTTTTTGTATAGCTATGCAATTTTGTCATGTGTATTTTTGCTGCTTTCCTTGACGATCGCCAGTCTCGTTAAAGGCAGATGAGCGATCGTTAATCACACTAAATTTCTTTGCAAACTTTTACCCTCTAAATCACACCTATGCCAATTAACTTTACTGGTGGGACCTATTCTCAAAACTTTGACACCCTGGCTACTTCCGGTGTCAACAACACCTGGACAAACGACTCAACCCTTGCAGGTTGGTCGCTGTTCCGCTCACCTGTCCCAGGTACAGCGATCGCCACTTATAATGCAGACAATGGCGCTAGCAATATAGGCAGCTTTTACAGCTATGGTGCAACAAGTAATAGCGATCGGGCCTTGGGCGGACTCGGTTCTGGCGGTGCCTACTTCGGTAGTCCGGCTAGCGGTGCGGTGGCTGGCTGGATTGTCTTCTCTGCTACCAATACCACTGGCGCAACAATTAACGATCTGACTGTTGCCTTTAACGGGGAACAGTGGCGCAATGGTGGCAACATAACCGCCCAAACAATGACGCTACAGTACGGCTTCGGCAGCAGTTTTACAACAGTTTCCTCCTGGACAACACCAGGCACTACTTTCAACTGGACTTCACCTGTAGCAATCGCAACAGGAGCGGCAGTAGATGGTAATATTGCTGGTCGAGTCGCTAATGTGGGTGGTGTGCTGTCTAGCTTAAACTGGGCGAATAACGACACCCTTTGGTTTCGTTGGGTTGAAAACAATGACATAGGGAACGATCATGGATTGGCGATCGATGACTTCTCCCTTACTGCTACTGTCACACCTTCCTTTCCTACAGTGACGATCGCTGCTACCGATGCCAATGCCGCTGAAGCAGGACAAGACCCAGGCACCTTCCGCATCACTCGCACAGGCGACACAACCAATTCTTTAACTGTGAGCTACACGGTGATGACTGGATTGGGTATGGCAACCAATGGGGCGGACTACACGCCTTTCCTGACAGGTGCGGCAACGATCGCTGCTGGACAATCCTTTGTCGATATCACGATTACCCCAGTTGATGATGCTGTGCCGGAACAGGCTGAAGCCGTGATTCTGACTCTCAATACCAGCGCCAACTATACAGTAGGAGCCAATTCTTTAGCCATCGTGACGATCGTCGATAACGATCCCTCTGGTTTGCCAGTTGTGACGATCGCTGCTTTCGATGCTAATGCCTCGGAAAAATTACCGTCAGAAACACAAGACCCCGGCACCTTCCGCGTCAGTCGCGTGGGCGATCCAACCAACTCTCTGACCGTTACCTACACTATTAGCGGAACGGCTAGCACAGGCGACTACACGCCCACTCTAACAGGTGCAGTTGAGATCCCTGCTGGACAATCCTTTGTCGATTTCAGCATCACTCCGGTTGATGATGCCACTTTTGAAGGGTCTGAAACCCTTACTTTGACCCTAGCAAGCAGCACCAATTACGCTTTGGACGCACCCGCGACAACGACCGCAACGGTGACGATCGCAGATAATGACTTTCCTCCTGCAACTGGCATCCGCGACATTCAAGGAACAGGTCATACTTCACCCTTAGTCGGTCAAACCGTCAGTGGTGTAGCAGGTATCGTTACCGCAGTTGCCAGCAATGGCTTTTATTTCCAAGACCCCAACCCCGACAACGACGATCGAACCTCTGAAGGTCTGTTCGTCTTCACCAGTTCTGCTCCCACAGTTGCCGTAGGAGACTCAGTACAGGTAAGCGGTACAGTAGCAGAGTTCCGTCCGGGAAGCAATGCCAACAACCTCACGATCACAGAACTTACCAGTCCCTCTGTTACACTATTATCAAGCGGCAATGCTCTACCCGTTGCAACCATTTTGGGCAATGGCGGACGGACGATTCCAACTCAGGTAATCGACAACGACACCACAGGCAACATTGAAACAGGAACTACCACTTTCGATCCGGCTCAAGATGGCATCGACTTCTACGAAAGCTTGGAAGGGATGTTAGTTCAAGTTAACAACCCCGTTACCACTTCTAAACTCAATGTCTTTAGTAGTTCAGAGGAAATCTGGGTATTAGCAGACGACGGTGCCAATGCTACCAGCCGTACTGCTCGTGGTGGTAGTTTGATTACCTCAACTGACTTTAACCCAGAACGGATTCAGATTGATGATTTGATCAACGGATCTGTAACTCTGCCAACGGTAGATGTGGGTGCTAAACTCAGCACCATTACTGGGGTTGTTAACTACGATTTCAGCAACTACGAAGTTCTGGTATCGACTGCGCCTACTGTAGTCCAAGCTTCTCCTCTGCAAAAAGAAGTTACCAATCTGACAGGTACTACCAACCAACTCACGGTTGCTACCTTCAACGTGGAAAACCTTGACCCTGGTGATGGTGCAGCGAAATTTACTGGTTTGGCAAATGCTATTGTCAATAACTTGAAATCTCCCGACATTATCAACTTGGAAGAAATTCAGGATAACAATGGTGCGACTAATGACAGTGTTGTTGATGCTAGTGTTACTTATCAGACTTTGATAAATGCGATCGCAGCCGCTGGCGGCCCAACCTACGAATACCGTCAAATCGACCCCGTAGACGACACCAACGGCGGTGAACCAGGAGGTAATATTCGAGTTGGGTTCCTGTTCAATCCGAGTCGGGTTAGTTTTGTCGATCGTCCCGGTGGTACATCTACTTCCAGCACAACCGTTACGGACATTGGAAGTAATGGTATCCCAGACTTATCAGCCAGTCCTGGTTTGATTGATCCTACCAACTCTGCCTTCAATGCCAGCCGTAAACCTCTAGTTGGTGAGTTTGTCTTTAACGGGCAAACTGTTTACGTGATTGGCAACCACTTTAACTCTAAAGGTGGCGATCAACCTTTGTTTGGTGTCAACCAGCCTCCAACTCTCACCAGTGAAGTGCAGCGCAACCAGCAAGCGACGATTGTTAAAGACTTTGTGCAAAGCATTTTGGCAATCAACCCCAACGCCAACATCGTTGTTGCAGGCGACTTAAACGACTTTGAGTTCTCTAACCCCCTCACCATCCTCGAAAGTGCTGGACTCAATACGCTGGTGGAAACTTTGCCAGCCAACGAACGTTACACCTACAACTTTGAAGGTAACGCCCAAGTACTCGACCATATTTTGGCGAGTAACAATCTGCTCAGTAATTTGGATGGCTATGATGTAGTTCACATCAACTCTGAGTTTACCAACCAAGTGAGCGACCACGATCCAGTATTGGCAAGATTTAATCTAGGAGTTACTAACCAAGCACCGACAGCGGTTAACCTAACTAATACTGTAACCACCCTGGCAGAAAACACCAGCACCGCAACTCGAATCAAAGTTGCGGATATCAGCATCACTGATGACGGTGTTGGTACTAACACTTTCAGCCTCAACGGTGCCGATGCCAACTTCTTTGAACTAGATGGAAATGCCTTGTACCTGAAGGCGGGTACAACCCTGGACTTTGAAACCAAGTCTAGCTATGGGGTGACGGTGAATGTGGATGATGCAACTGTAGGTAGCACTCCTGATGCTTCGGCAAACTATACCTTAACCTTGCAAAATCAGGTAGTTGAGGGCGTGGATTTGTCCAATTATGTGCGGATTGGTCGGTACAACCTGCCTGAACCAACGCGAACCACTGCGCCTACCAACAGCCTGTTAGCTCAAGAAGTCTCTGCTGTAACCTACAACTGGGATACTGATACCTTGTTTGTTGTCGGTGATGGTGGTCGATCGATCGTCCAAGTCAATAAGACTGGGCAATTAATCGATTCGATGACCTTGGCTACTGGCACTAGTCCCCAAGGCACAGAATTCTATGATACAGAAGGACTAACCTACATTGGCAATGGTAAGTTTGTTTTGATTGAGGAGCGCGATCGTCAAGCCAACTTGTTCACCTACGACCCAAACATTACACTTACCAGAAGCAACGTTCAAACCGTCAAACTCGGTACCACACTCGGCAACATTGGAATTGAAGGCATCTCTTACGATCCACTAACCAGCGGATACATCGCCGTCAAGGAAATCACACCACAAGGTATCTTCCAAACCGGAATCGATTTTGCAACGGGTGTTGCAACCAACGGTTCACCTACCACAGAGAACTCGATCGACCTGTTCAATCCAGCTTTAGCTAACCTGGTAGACTTCGCTGACGTTTACGCTTTATCAAATCTGCCTTCTTTAAATGGAACAGCAGATTACGACAACCTGCTGGTGTTGAGTCAAGAATCGGGCAAAATTATCAATATCGATCGCTCTGGAAATATCTCCAGTTCACTGACGATCGCTTCCGACCCAGGCAATCCCCTGTCAGTTGTGAATCAGGGGTTTGAAGGTGTGACGGTCGATCGCAATGGCTTACTCTACCTCACCAGCGAAGAAGGTGGCGGCGATATCAATCACCCACAACTTTGGGTCTACGCACCAACCTCATATACCTACACAAATCAAGCCCCCATCGCTCTCAGCCTAGCCAACACTACCAACAGTTTGGCAGAAAACACCAGTGTTGCAAATCCCATCAAAGTTGCCAACATTATCATCAGCGATGACGCTTTGGGAACCAACACTCTGTCCTTAACAGGTGCAGATGCCAATTCCTTTACAATTTCTGGTACTGAGTTATTCCTCAAAGCGGGAACCACTCTCGATTTTGAAACCAAGACCAGCTATAACGTTACCGTCAATGTCAACGACGCAACCGTTGGCAACAACCCGGATGCAACCACCAACTTTACCCTAGCGGTAACTGATGTAACTGAAGCCCCCTCTCCCCTGATCGTTTCCGAGGTAGCACCCTGGGCTAGTGGTAATAGTTCCCTTGGTGCTGATTGGTTCGAGTTGACAAATACCAGTTCCAGTGCGGTGAACATTACTGGTTGGAAGATGGATGACGACTCAAACTCCTTCACTACAGCAGTTGCCTTGAATGGCATTACCAGTATCGCTCCTGGCGAGTCAGTAATCTTCCTGGAAAGCTCTACCCCAACCACAATAATTCCCAACTTCAAATCTTTGTGGTTTGGTAGCAATGCCCCTGCAAACTTGCAAATCGGTACTTACACCGGATCTGGTATAGGGTTGGGTACAGGAGGCGATGCCGTAAATATCTTTAACGCCACTGGTACAAAGATTACAGGAATCAGCTTCGGCGCATCCACAGCAACCGCACCTTTCAAAACGTTTGATAATGCGGCTGGTTTACAAAACAGTGCAGTTTCAACCTTAAGCACTGTCGGAGTCAATGGTGCTTTCGTTGCGGCAAGCACTCCCAACGAAATCGGCTCTCCAGGACAGATTGCCAATGTCAATCAAGCGCCCACTGCTGTAAGTCTGGCTAACACCGTTACCTCTCTGGCAGAAAACATCAGCACCGCAACTCGGCTGAAGGTAGCTGATATCAGTATCACCGATGACGGTTTAGGTACCAACGTTCTTGGTTTGAGTGGCACCGATGCCAGCTTCTTTGAAATTGATGGGTCGGTTCTGTACTTGAAGGCTGGGACCGATCTCAACTTTGAAGCTAAACCCAGCTATGCAGTAGCAGTGAATGTGGATGATGCTTCAGTTGGTAGCACTCCTGATGCCAGCACTAACTTTACCCTCGCTCTCACCAATGTTAACGAAGCTCCAACGGCTGTTAATGATACTGTGAACACTACAGATCTACAAGCAGTTGTGATTCCAGTTCTGGCAAATGATACCGATCCAGATGTAGGTGATGTCCTATCGATTCTGTCCTTCACCAATCCCTCTAGCGGTACAGTAGTGCAGAACGCCGACAACACCTTCACCTATACACCAGTTGTTGGCTTTGTTGGCAACACCAGTTTCAACTACACTGTAAGGGATTTGGCTGGTCTAACCTCGACTGCTACTGTAGCTCTGAGTGTGACTGCTGGCAGTAATTCCATTGTGGGTACCAATGGCAATGACAACTTGGTAGGCACCAGCGGCAACGATCTACTGCGGGGGCTAAATGGTAACGATACCCTCAATGGTGGTTTAGGCAATGATACCTTGGATGGTGGCGCTGGTGACGATCGGATGATTGGTGGCGCTGGCGATGACACCTACTTTGTCGATGACGCTGATTTTGATAGAGTGGTGGAAGCTTTGAATCAGGGGATTGACACGGTGATCTCCTCAGTGACTTATTTTCTAACTGATAATGTGGAGAACCTAATCCTGACGGGTTCTGCTGTGGAAGGTCGGGGTAACAGCCTGAATAACCAGATTACGGGCAATGCCAGAAGCAACATCCTGAGTGGTGGTGCTGGCAATGATACCTTGATAGGTGATGCCGGGGCCGATAACCTATTTGGTGGTGCTGGTGATGATCTTCTGGTTGGTGGTGCTGGCAATGACAATCTGACGGGGAATGCAGGTAGCGATCGATTCGTCTACAATTCCTTAGATGACGGCAATGATACGATCGCAGATTTCAACCGCAATCTGGATCAACTTGACTTGCGGGCGTTGAACCTGGGTGTAAATGCCGTTGCTGATGGTTTGTTGAGATTTAGACAGTCGGGAAGCAGTACCTTAGTTCAAGTCGATCTTGATGGTAGTGGTACAGCCTCAACCTTTAGTACGTTGGTGACTCTCAACAATTTTAATGCTACCAATCTGGTTGTTGGCACTAATGTTCTAGTTATTTAGACCTCTCCAGAAATTAAATTAAATTATCCCATCTCGTAGGGTAGGCATCTTGCCTGCCTGATTTTTTTACTGACGTGATTTTTTACCTCAAATAAGAAATTTAAATCTATCAAAGATTACTGGCTGCTAGTTTTAACAGCAAGAATCTGAGAAAGTTGTAAAATCAGGAATTAATTGAATAGGTTTAGGGAAAAATGCAGCCTTTAACTAATACTTCCACAACTAAGGCATCTGGTAATTCTTCCTATCGAATTGTTGCTATTGGTGGTGAAGGAATTGGCCCAGAAGTCGTCGCAGCTTCTTTAACAATTCTCCAACAAGTAGCTAAACTGGAAGGATTCACTTTGGAAGTAGAATATGGTTTGTTGGGTGCAATTGCTTGGGAACAAACGGGGAGTTATTTACCTCAAGCGACGATCGAATTGTGCGATCGCGCCGATGGCATTGTCTTTGGTGCAGTGACCCAAGGTGGACTGCTAGAATTACGAAAACACTTCGATTTTTTTTGTAATCTTCGACCAATTCGTAGTTTTAACAGTTTACTACATAAGTCTAGCCTTAAACCAGAAAAAGTTAAACAATTAGATATTTTAATCATTCGAGAATTGGTCAGTGGCATTTATTTTGGCCCATCGGGAAGAGCCGAAGATGAAAAAGGAATTTACGGATTCCATACAATGCGCTATTATGATGATGAAATTAGGAGAATTGCTCGCGCATCTTTACAACTAGCTGAAAAACGTCGAGGATTACTGACAATAGCCCACAAAGAAAATGCCTTGCCTCACTTACCTTGGACTCGGCTAGTACAAGAAGAAGCTACCTTATTTCCTAGCGTAATTCTTGAACCAATGTTAGTGGATAATCTGGCAATGCAAATGGTTTTGAATCCCCAAAGATTTGATGTGATTTTAGCAGGAAATCTGTTTGGAGATATTCTTAGCGATCTTGGTGGTGCTTTAGTTGGATCGATCGGGTTATTAGGATCGGCAAGTATTAATAGTAATGGATTTGGTCTTTATGAAGCAATTCATGGTACAGCCCCCGATATTACCGGAAAGGGAATTGCGAATCCTCTCGGAACTCTGGCAGCTTGTATTTTAATGTTAGAACAATGGGGAGAAACAGCGGCGGCTCAAAGAATTAGGGAAGCACAGGAGCGAGTTTTAAATAAAGGATACCGAACCGCAGATTTGTTTCCCCAAGAAGAAGAAATTTTGGTCAATACGGAAACGCTAGTTAACCTTTTGTTGGAAGAACTTTAAAGAAAATGAACAATCAAAACAACGTTTTACGGCTGGGAGATGATATTAATACCGATGATATTATGCCTGCCGCCAGAGCCACAAATAATGACCTAGATCATTTAAAGTTATATGCTTTAGAACATATTATCGGTGTGGGTGAATTACTAAAATATAATGTGATTGAAGCAGGGGAAAATTTTGGCTGTGGATCGAGTCGAGAAATTGCTCCCATTGCTTTGAAAGCGGCGGGGATTGAAAAAATTCGGGCGCGATCGTTCGCAGAAATTTTTTATCGTAATAGTATCAATATAGGACTATCTCTGGAAATTTTGGGGGAACAAAGGGAAAATCCAGTGGTAAATGCGATCGCAGCTGCGGGAGGATTAATACCTTTTAATCAAAAGCGTCGTCAGGGAGAAATTACCATTCCTTCCAGCTTAACTCCTCCCAGACCCATGACATTAGTAGAAAAACTCTTAGCGAAAGCTTCTGGTAATTCCTACGTTGCACCGGGAGAAGTAGTTTTCGCCAAAGTTGACTTAGCTTTATCCCATGATGCTGTAGCAGGGCCAGTTGCCAAAGTATTCTATCAAAATTATGGAGAAGATGCTAAATTATGGGATTCTCAAAAAGTAGTTTTAGTCGCCGATCACTTTATTCAAGTCACTGATATTCGCCCCGAAGATAACAAAGCTCATCTGATGTATAAAGAGATGATTGACTTTGCAAAAACACAAGGATGTCACTTATTTGATGTAGTTTCCCCCGGAGAAGCTGCGGGAATTTGTCATGTTTTATTACCAGAAAAAGGGTTTATTCAACCAGGAATGGTAATTGCTGGGACAGATTCGCATAGCTGCACTTATGGCGCATTGGGAGCGTTTTCTACAGGGGTAGGAACGACAGATATGGCGAATATTTTTGCAATGGGAGATATGTGGATTCGCGTTCCTGAAACTTTAGTATTTGAGTTGTCGGGAACTTTGCCTGCTCATATTAGCGCCAAAGATATTATTTTGTTTATTTTAGGGCAAATTGGTTGTGCTGGTGCCACTGGCAAAGTAATGGAATTTCGCGGATCTATTATTGAACAATTGCCCTTTGATGAACGAATGACTTTGGCAAATATGGCGATCGAATGTGGGGCAATGTGTGGTTTAATTGCAGCTGATGAAGTAACTCGTCAGTATGTGAGCGATACTGCTAACGCAACGCTGCGCGATACTGCTAACGCAACGCTACGCGATACTGCTAACGCAACGCTACGCGATACTGCTAACGCAACGCTACGCGATACTGCTAACGCAACGCTACGCGATACTGCTAACGCAACGCTGCGCGATCGCACTTCCCCTACATTTCCAGAAATTATTGCCGATCCTGATGCAGAGTACGAAAAGATATATAAATTTGACCTCAGCAATCTTGAACCCCAAATTGCACGTCCACCAAAACCCGATCGAGTAGTAAAAATTAGCGAGTTAGGAGATGTTCCGATTACTAAAGCTTTTATTGGTTCTTGTACAGGAGGAAAACTTCATGATTTGGCCCAAGCAGCAGCAGTTTTGCGCGATCGTCAAGTGGCAAAAGGAGTAAATTTGTTTATTGTTCCAGCCAGTATGGAAATTCGTCAAAAAGCCCAAGAATTAGGTTATCTCGACATCTTTGAACGAGCCGGAGCACAGATTCTTAAGTCAGGTTGTGGAGCTTGTATTAATTCTGGAATAGGAGTTTTAGCCAAAGAAGAAACCGGGATTTATGCAACCAATCGGAATTTTAAAGGACGTAGCGGCGATCCATCAGGCAAAAACTATTTGGCTTCCCCAAGAACAGTTGCTATTTCAGCCATACAAGGAAAAATTAGCCACGATCTTGCTTAATTTAAAAAAAAATGTAAATTTTTTTTTAAATTGAAGATTAAGAGGTTATAAAATACTATTAATCTCATATTTTCAACATGAGTCAGGCTTTAATTCACATTGAAAAAATTGCAGGTAATTACAATGGAAATCGAACTAGACCAAATTGGGAAAAAACTTGCTGGATTAGGTCTTCCTGGCGTAATTCTGATACTTATGGCAGCATCAGCAGGAGGTAGTAATGCCGTTGTTACAGCCACCCTGTCAGCATTAGGAGGGCCATTTGGTATCCTGGGCGGAATTGGAATACTGGGTCTATTAGGCGTTTTAGGAGACGTTTTAGGAGGATATGGAATTGAAGCCGTTCTCAAATTCGTTTACAAGGAACGTAGCAAAAATGAATCTGTAAACTCACTGGTGCAAGAAATTAACAATCTACCAATTAAAGATGAGCTAAAAACCACACTTACAAATCATATCAGCCCAGAAATCTTCAGAGATCCTACAGAACCAAGAATAGTGGATATTGTTGAGTAATTTACTAGCATTGTGGCTGTAGGTTTACTCAAGAAAGGATGGGCAAACAATCAAGGGAATATATGACTTTTTGTTGGTGTCGGTTGAAGTCATAATTGTTTCTAGGCTACCAGTCTAATAAGGGACATTTAAATGAGGGAAGGAAACTTCTGAACAAGAAATAGATATTTCTTTGGCGCTGTCCCGGCGAATGGTTGGTAGCCTGTTTCTACTTAAATTAGTCAAATTAGCAATCTATATAATATTAGTTAATTTAGATGGGGGAAAATATCAAATTAACAGATAATTTGACGAAATAAGTAAAGTGAATATTGCATCCCAATCCTATATAAAATGAAATTAGACGATCGCATCTACAAGATTCATCGGGTTTAATGTATGTTGAAGCAATGTATTCATCAGCTATTTGAAGCCCAAGCAAAGAAAACACCCCAATCTGTAGCGGTTAGCTCCACAAACGAGCGATTGACTTATGAAGAATTAAATATAAAAGCTAATAAATTGGCTCACTATTTGCAAGCATTGGGAGTAGGTGCGGAAACACTGGTGGGGATTTGTGTTGATCGCTCAAGAGAAATGATAGTAGGGTTACTGGGGATTCTTAAAGCTGGAGGTTGCTACGTTCCTCTAGATCCCACATATCCCATTGAACGATTGAGTTACATGATCCAAGATGCACAAATCTCTGTATTAGTAACCCAAAAAAAACAGGCTCATTTGTTGTCTGATTACTCAGGAAAGGTGATTTTTCTAGATAGTCAGTGGGCAGAAATTAACCAACAAAATGAAGCTAATCTGGTTAATCAGGTAGAGCCTCATAATTTAGCATATTTGATCTACACATCGGGTTCCACAGGAAAGCCAAAAGGAGTGTTGATTGAACATCATTCTTTGGTTAATTTTACCCAAGCTGCGATCGCAAAATACCAGATTACTGCCAGCGATCGCATTCTCCAATTTGCATCTCTTAGTTTTGATGCGGCTGCTGAAGAAATTTATCCCTGCTTAAGTGCTGGTGGTACATTGGTTT
>NZ_JBHFNQ010000113.1:0-13423 GCF_041929345.1 Floridaenema aerugineum BLCC-F46 | reverse complement strand
ATAAGGGGGGAATTCAACAAACAAGTGAATTCAAAGTCCTCCTTAATAAGGGGGGAATTCAACAAACAAGTGAATTCAAAGTCCTCCTTAATAAGGGGGGAATTCAACAAACAAGTGAATTCAAAGTCCTCCTTAACAAGGGGGGAATTCAACAAACAAGTGAATTCAAAGTCCTCCTTAACAAGGGGGGAATTCAACAAACAAGTGAATTCAAAGTCCTCCTTATTGAGGGGAACTTTCAATTCAAAGTCCCCCTTATTAAGGGGGATTTAGGGGGATCGAACCTATTTATGATGGAGAATTCACCTTAGATTTTGCTTCCAAATTTTCCACGCGACTTTTCAATTCCTGATTCTCTTTTTTCAGTAAATCAAGTTCTTCGCGCAACTGTTTTACAGATCGATCGCTACCCACATTTTTCTGCACCTTTTGTACTGCTTCTTCTGCAATACGACGCACTCTTCCATCAGGAGTTTGATTAGCTAAAGATTGCAACACAGGTATTGCTTTAGCTGTTTCCATTTGTCCTAAAGCGGTGACAACTGCTACTTGAGTTAGGAAGAAAGTTTCCTTAGCAATATCAGCTAATTGTTCCACAATCCAAGCAACATTATTAGCAGTTTGTCCGGTGGAAATTGTGCCTAAAGCGCGAATTGCAGCTAACCTTAAAGCTTGGGGAATTCCGGGATGAGTGTACTCTAAAATCAGGTTTAAAGCAACTGGAGAAGTCTTTAATTGACTTAAACCTGCGATCGCACCAACCCGAACTACTTCATTCCAACCAGCCCTCTCTCTCAAGATACTAGAAAGTAAGGCAATTACCTCATCTTCTTTATCTTTTAAAGTTGCTGAAGTTATCATGTTACCAAGAGAATTTGCTGTTGCTGATTCTACATAATAACTTTCGTCACCAGCTTGCAACAATTCTTTTAATGCTGTATAACTTTCGGTGGTTTTAATGTTAGCTAAAGCATTAACCACAGCCCGACGCACTAACGGATTTTTATCTTTCAATCCCTTAGTTAAAGCAACTCCTGCTTGATCGAGTTTGATTTCTGAAAGTTGTTTCGCAACTTCCGATCTCACACCCCAAAAAGCATCATTTTCTAATGCTTCTGATAAAGCTTTGACAGCTTCTAAACCACCTTTTTTCGCCAATGATTCCGCCGCAAAAATCCGCGAAACTGGATCGGGGTCATATTTTAATTGTGCTTTCAATTCGGGAATGGCATATTCCAAGGCAACGGTTTTTAAGCAGTAATTTCCCAAGTCAAAACTGATAAAATCAGGTTTCTCAGCTAACGGGAAGTAAAAGCTTTGTTGCTGTTCATGCACTCGCACTGTAAAGGTTTTAAATTCTGAGAATTTCTCATCCTTTACATAACCGAAGGCAATGGGAATTTTCAGATCGAACAAATCATTTTTACTACCATTGTCACCTGATTTTGCTTGAGTTTGGGTTACTGTAACTTTTGCCAGTTTGCTATCAGCATCCCAGTCATAAGCAACTTTGTAATCAGGATGTCCGCCTCGATAAACATACTGATCGAATAAAAAGAGTAAATTCCGACCTGTAGCTTTTTCGATCGCCCTCAGCAAATCAATAGTTTCTACTGTTTTGTGAGCATTTTCTTGGACAAACTTATGAATTGCAGTATTAAACAATTCATCTCCCAATTCTCCGCGAATCAAATGATAAACACAAGCACCTTTTTCGTAAAGGTGGCGATCGTAAAGTTCGATCGCTTCCCGATAAACATGAGTTACAATTGGACGACGATAGCGACTGCTATCTTCTGCTAAATAACTCCGCGCCTCATTCAAAATATAGTAAGCAGCATCATCCTTTCCGTACTCTTGTTCTGTCCACAGTACCTCGGAATAAGATGCCATTCCTTCTTTAATCCAAGCATGAGACCAATGTTTAATCACCACCAAATCCCCAAACCATTGGTGGGCGAGTTCATGGGCGACTAAACTTTCACTCAAGCGGTTATCTATCGATGCCCTTTCATCTAACAAGCATCTGTCAGTTAAAAGAGTAGTAGAAGTATTCTCCATTCCCCCGAAAATAAAATCATCGACGCAAACTTGGGCGTATTTGGGAAATGGATAAGGATAACCAAATTTTTCACTGAAAAATTCGATCATCTTCGGCGTTTTGCCCATCGTTCGACGGGCATCTTCTTCCCGAATTTTGTCTACATAATAAGTGACAGGTTTGCCATTCCATTCATCTTGAATTTCGGCAAAATCTCCCACCGCTAAAGTCATTAAATAAGTAGGATGAACTTCCCTTTGCAACCAATGGTAAATTTTCCCATCTCCCGCATCTTCGGTATTAATTAATTCCCCGTTGGAAATAGCAATTAAAGGTTGGGGAACTTGCACTCGAATTTCGGAAGTTGCTAGTTGTCCCGGATAATCAAAACAGGGAAACCAAAAACGCGAATCTTCATCTTCTCCCTGCGTCCAAACTTGCGTCGGTTTGTTGGGATAATGCTCGTTAGGAGTGATAAAGTAAATCCCTCTTTGCGGATTCTCTGCGGCGTAAGCAATCACAATAGTAATTGGTTTTCCAACCTGCGTCGGGGTGGCGAGTTGAATATGCAACTGTTCGCCATCGTACTCAAAATTCTGCGCTACATTATCAACCTCGACTGAGTGAATGTTTAAGTTAACTGCGTCTAAGGTTAAATTTTCAATTCCCGATCGCACTGGTGCTAACCTAATACTGCAAGTCCCTTTACAAGTCTGATTGGGAATATCCAGCACCAAATCGAGAAAGATGTGCTCTACTTGTCCGGGGCGATCGGGATTATAATGCGGTCTAGCTCCCGGTAACTCAAAAGATTTGTGACTATTCGTTTCCGAATCGAAATAAGATTGCAACTTCATCTCGGCTCAAGCCTGCGTGACAATGGAAGCGATTTAGATATACTTTCCAGGGTAACGCCTTTGGGACTCAACTTACTTTTACATCTGAATCTGCCAGAATGCGTATCCAAAAGCACAAATTTCTTACTAAAGATTTATAAGAAATGTTACTTAGGTATGAATTTCAAACAACTATATACAATTTCCTATTGCTAAATTCCAGAACTACTCTAAAATTTACTCATTGTTAGTTACAGAATTCTACAGAGACAACAAAATATCCCTGTTAGTTGCCCCCCAGTGGCTTAAGCAAAAGTACTCATCAGTACTTAAGTAACCCAAGAAAAATTTTTCAAGAAAGTATTATCAGATTGTGAGGTGAGGATGATGTTAGCCCAAAAAGTTTCTCAAGTCTCTGAAGTCTCTAAAGTCTCTAAAGTCTCTAAAGTTTCTAAAATCAAAACTTTAGGTGTTGGCGCAGCAGTTCTAATAGCAGGTGGTGGCACAGCAGGTTATTTATACTTACGTGGTGTTTTTAGCGATGTAAGTCCATTAGCCAGCGCCAAGTTAGTTCCAGATGAAGCATTAGTAGCAGGTGTAGTGTCTACGGATGGAAAAGCTTGGTCAAAATTGCAACAATTTGGAACAGCGGAAGCAAGGCAAATAGTCAGTAATAGTCTGACTAGCCTCCACAAAAAGCTGTTTGCTGAGAATACAAAGATAGATTACGAAAAAGATATTCAGCCTTGGCTAGGTAGTGTAATGTTGGCACTTTTACCAAGCAATACTAAACAAGAAGTTGCAGCTACTACAGCGACTACAGAAGCACCGAATTATTTAGTTGTTATAGGTATTAAAGATAAAATAAGCGCTATAAGTTTTGCTACTAAGTTAAAAAAATCGTCCGATGGCGAAAAAAGTGAGAGTAACTATAAAGGTGTGAAGATTTGGGAATGTGCAAATAAAAATCAAAACACTTACATAGCGTTATTAAACGAGCATTTAGTGATTTCACCGCAGAAAAAATCGCTCGAAGCAGCAATTGATACTTTTAAAGGAGAAGCTTCATTTGCTGATAAAGTAGGTGCTAAGTTGATGTTGGAGAAGGGAATAGATTTACCCAATGAAATCGCAGAAATTTATGTACCAGAATCGCAAAAGTTGATTACCGAAGTGCTGGATAACAACGCGACTATCAGCCAGTTAACTCCAGTATCAATGAAGCAATTAAAAAATATGAAGTCTGTGGTAGTGGGGGTGGGAATAGATAATTTAGGGATGAGGATGAAAGCGATCGGAGAAGTCCAGCAAGACCGCATTAAAGAAGCAGAGTTTCAACCGACACCAGGGAAAATGGTATCGAAATTCCCCTGGAACACGGTAGCGTTAATCAGTGGATATGGAATTAGTCAAGGTTGGAAAGAAGCAGTAGAGCAAGCCAAGAAAAATCCCCAATTTAATGCTCAGGTTAACGGAATTCGTAATTATCTTAAAGATAACGTGAATCTGGACTTAGATAAAGACATTTTGCCTTGGATGGATCGAGAATTTGCGGTTGGTGCATTTCCAGCGAATGAAGGTATTTTAGCACCGATGGGTTTTAGTGCAGCTTTGGTTGTGAAAACTAGCGATCGCCAAGCCGCCGAAACCGCATTAAGTAAATTAGATAGACTCGCCAGAACTAAGTCTATTAATATCGATCGCCGACACATTGAAGGCAAATCTGTTACCGAATGGTCAAACGATCAAGGCGTATTATTAGGACATGGTTGGTTAGACAAAGAATCAATGTTTGTCGCCGTGGGTCGTCCTGTTGTCGAAGCAATGGCAAGCAGTTCCAAAACCTTAGAAAAAAACCAAGCTTTCCAAACAGTTACCAGTTCCTTACCCAAGTCAAATACAGGCCATTTTTATGTCGATATGGACACAGTAATGTCTGTATTTAATAGCAACTTTTTGCTAAATCTCCAACTACCTCTCTCCGCAGACACCTGTGCTATCTTGAATTCCATTCGCGGCATTGGAGTCACAGCTAATCAAGTTAACCCATCAACCAGTCAAATGGAAATAGTCTTTGCCTTAAAATCAAAAGAACAACAATCAGTAGCCAGTGGTGAATAGTTATATCATCTTAAGTTCGTTGTGACGACTTCAGTCCTATCATTCCTACAGGACTTAGGCAACTGGCACAATTTAGTAGGGTGGGTCAGAAAGTTAAACCCTGATGCTCTCGATTAGATTTATAGTCTGAGGCACCCTACAACTACAACTTTAGTCGTATATTCAGATCAAAGGACTAAAGTCCTCACAACGAACCAGGCTAATAAATGACTAATGACTAATCAGATGACTGCAACAGTAAACACTACTCCAGGGTTAGCTTCTCGCTTAGTTAATGGAGTCCTGGCTATTAAACCTTTGGCAGCGATCGCTAAACATCAAGCTCGTGAGATGATGATTAAAAGATCCGAAAAAATTGGTGTACCTTGGCGGCTGCAAGTTAAGGAATTAAGTCAGCAAAATTGGGAAACTTACTTACAAAAAGTACAAAATCAGAATTTAACTTATCCAGAATATTATGTGCGATCGTTCCACGCTTACGAAGAAGGAAATCTCGGTTGGGAACCAGCATTAGAAGTTGAATCTGCTGCTCATGCAGTCCATTCTACAATTTGGTCTAAAGTTCCCGCAATTGACGGAGATGCCAAACTTCGGCAAAGCTATCATAACATCGTAAAACAGCAAATTTTTACCCCGCCTCAAGATATTTTAGACCTGGGTTGTAGCGTGGGAATGAGTACCTTTGCGCTACAAGAAGTTTATCCCCAAGCAAAAGTTACAGGTGTTGATTTATCACCATATTTTCTAGCAGTTGCAGAATACCGTTCTCAACAAAAAAACGCTTCAATTAATTGGGTTCATGCTGCTGCGGAATCAACAGGTTTACCAAATGCTTCCTTTGATTTAGTTTCCATCTTTTTAATGTGTCATGAATTGCCACAATCGGCAACCAAAGAAATTTTCCGGGAAGCTAAACGCCTGTTACGTCCAAATGGTCACATTACCATTATGGATATGAATCCCCAATCTTCAGCTTACAAGAAAATGCCTCCTTACATTTTCACTTTGCTAAAAAGTACTGAACCTTACTTGGATGAATATTTCACTTTGGATATTTCCCAAGCTTTAGTAGAAGCTGGTTTTTGTGTTCCAACAATCACTCCTAATAGTCCTCGTCATCGCACAATAGTTGCTCAAGTAATGGGAAATGTTGAGGTTTGATCCCCCCTAACCCCCCTTACAAAGGGGGGAACCGCAAGCAATTCAAAGTTTCTCTGACAAGGGGGGAACCGCAAGCAATTTCAAAGAACCAATTTCAAAGTCCCTCTTACCAAGGGGGATAATGGGGGAGCGAAAAGTTAAATAACTTTTTTAAATCGATCGACCTGCGGATTTAATTTTTTTTTAGATTCTGGAATAGTTACTGTTTCTCCCCATTTCGGCTGTTTTTGTTGGCTGATAATTAAAGCTGTTGCGGCTTGTGGATCTAAAGCTTTAGAAAAATAGAAACCTTGTCCTTGTTCGCAACCGAGTTCCTTTAATTGTTCTTCACTCTTTTTTAATTCGGTTTCTGCTTGTTTGCGATCGCTAACATCCAACACCAAAGATAAAACAGAAACCACATTACCAAATTCATCTAATAAAGCAGAATTGTACCACTCGCAATCTAAAACTCTCCCATCTTTCGTATAGTTACGATTATAATGAATATTCATCGGTTCTTCGGCAGTTCTTGTCGAAACAGCATTTTTATATACGCGATCGACATCCGTTTCAAACACAAATTGCCATTCATCCCAACACTTTCCCAACACTTCCTCTGCTTGCCAACCAAACATTTTCTCCGCTTGTTTTGACCAACGTTTTACCCTTGATTGATTATCCCATTCCACCACCCCAACAGGTGAATTTTCCAAGTGAAAAGTTAACTGCTCTAGAGCTTGTTTGAGAAAATTTTCTGTTTGAGTATTCTCAGTAGTTTCATCAAGCATTTTTGTTTAGGAGTTTTCGTCAAATAATATTAAATTATCTTGAAACTTTTATTATTTTAGTATAAATTTTACCAAGTTAACTGTAAATTTTTATTTAGCAACTTTAGTAAATAAATATTATTAAAAAGTTACATTTACGATTAGTTTCTTAATAAGATAATTTAATCAAAACATAGCCTTAAATTAATCTTTTCATATTAATTCTATAGCCAAAGCTTAACTTGACAGAGAGATATTAATTCCTGGATAGTCGCCATTGTTACTCAAGCTTTTTAGCAACAAGTAAATTTTTAGCGCTGCAATTACTTCTGATTAAGAAGGAAGGAAATGTTAAATCATGGTAGATTCTTACGTGAGAAATGTGCCGGGAAATCCAGGCTACGAATTTGTGCCGCTGTTAACAGTGGGACAAGAAATTCCACTAATTGACGGCACCGTAGGTAATTTTCGGACTGTACAAGGAAGAACCTTTGCCATGACAGGTATTCCTGACGGCATGGGGATATACGAAACGGAAAGAAACTATTACGTTTTTCTCAATCACGAAATTGCCGCAGTTGATAGTAGAGGTAATCCCATCACTTCTGCAATTTCCTCTACCGTTCCAGGGAGAATTCAAGGAGCAAGAGTATCTTTACTGGTATTTGACAAAAGCTGGAATATCATAGGCGGAAAAAACCTCATTGAAAGAGCAGTAGATCCCACTGGTGAGTATGTTTTAAACACTACAACAGGTGTTTATACAAATGCAGCAACAGGGAGAAATTTTAGTTTCACTCGTTTTTGCTCCGCTTACTTAGCAGAAAGTGGCTTTGTTAATGCCGCTGGTCAATCAACTCCAGTTTATTTCATTCCCGAAGAAACTACAGAAAATGCAGCGACAGGAGCCTCATCAAGTCGAGGTTGGGCATTAACTCCTGATGGTACAGCTTTAGCCCTTGACGGCTTAGGTCGTTACGCCAAAGAAAACGTAGTTTCCGCCTCCCAATATCGCGCCACCAACTCGGATAAAACAGTAATTTTCGGTGCAGAAGACTTTGCTAACGGCGAACTTTATATGTTTGTCGGTCAACAAACTGCACAAGACCCCAACGGCTTCCGCGATGGTCAATTATATGTCTTAAGACTTCAGGGATTTGATGGTGAATCTTTAACAGAAGGAGTGAGAGTTAACGCCACTTGGACACCAGTTCCCAAAGACATAGCCCTTGATCCTACTGGTGCAGTTCTTAGCAGCTGGGTAGACAGTTCTGGTCGTTCCACTAACTTCCGCCGTTTAGAAGATATTCACGAAGATCCCAACAACCCCGGTACATTCTACTTCGTCACCACAGGCACCGCTGACAAAGCTGGTGGAGGAACTGCTAGGACTGCTGCTGAAGCGGAAAACCCTTACGGTAAAATGTACCGCTTCAGCCTCAATCCCACCGATCCCGCCGGACAAATCAATAACTTTGAACTGATACTCGACGGCGGCTTTGATACTGGTGTCAGCTACGACAACATTGTTGTCGATAAAAAAGGCAAAGTAATGATTATGGAAGACGAAACTGCCTTTGGCGGTGACGTAATGGAGGCTAGAGGCAGAGAAGCTGGGATTTGGGAATATGACATAGCCACAGATAAAGCTACATTTGTGGCAGAAATTAACGAAAGTGCTGCTGGCGAACAGTTTGACAACACTAGTGTAGCGGGGGAATGGGAAACTTCCGGCATCGTCGAAGTTGCTTCTGGTAGACAATTTTATTTGTTCGATGTTCAGGCTCACACTATCAGAGATCCGAACTACGTTGAAGGTGGTCAGTTAATTTTGGCTATATGGAAAGGGCCAGATTTATTGACAGCTAAAGGTGGTCAATTGATCAATGGTTTCCAAGGTAATGATACTATTACTGGCGCGGCTAGTTCTGGGAATAATACCTTATATGGCGGTCAAGGTGATGATGTATTAATTGGTGGTGCTGGTGATTTTCTCTTTGGCGACAAAGGCAATGATTTGTTATTACCAGGCAAAGCTAACAATGCAAATGGCAATCTGGGAAATGACTTTATCAATGGGTCTAGTTCGAGTGGCAGTACCCTGCGTGGTGGTCAAGGGGATGACACAATTATCGGTGGAAGTGGCGATTTAATCTTTGGTGACAAAGGTAAGGATGCTTTATTCGTTGGTAATGGCTCTAACACTTTAACTGGCGGTGCAGATGCCGATCAATTTTGGATAGCTAATAATATCTTCCCTAATGCTCCTAGTAGAATCACTGACTTACAAATAGGTACAGATGTAATTGGAATTGGTAATTTGGGAGTGACTAGTATTAGTTCCTTGTCGATTACTCAAAAAGGTGCAGATGCTGTAATTAGTTTCTTAGGGAAAGATTTAGCGATCGTCTCTAATGTCCAAGCCAGTGCGTTAACTGCTTCCGCCTCCACTTTTGTCTTCACCTAAAAATCATTGGTAATTACTCACCGCTTTGATTAAAAAAACGCACCTCGCTCGATAACGAGGTGCGTTTTTTCCTGAGCAAAAACCTTAAATTCTCACTAAAACTTGTTCATTCAACTTGCCATTAACTGAGCTTTTCTCCAATTGAGTACCGTAAACTTCACAAGAATTATTTGGGCTTTCTACTAACTTAATTTTGAACAATTCTGCCCCTAATTCCCTAATTGGTTCCTGCAATAAATCGCGGATATGAATCGCAATATTTTCTGCTGTTGGCACAACTTCTGCAAAGTAAGGAATATCTTTATTCAAAAAAGTGTGATCGAATGGTTCTACTACATAATCATCAACCACCTTTTGCAATTCTCCCAAATCTACAGTCATCCCCGTCCGAGGATCAATTTCCCCTTTCACAGTCACTTCTAAATGATAGTTATGTCCGTGACCATTAGGACGAGCACACTTACCATAAATCTCGCAATTTTTCTCATAACTAAGGTCGGGACGAGCTAGCCGATGGGCAGCGCTAAAATGAGTGGCAATGCTGAGGTATGCTTCCATTTCGTTTCCTAAATAATCAGCCCAAAGTTCTGGATGTTCAAACAATTGAATTCGCACAATCGGTAAATGAGGCGCTAACCGCTGCCAAATTACCCGCGCTATATTTTCTGTAGTTGGTAGAGTTTGCTCAAACTCCGGCCAAGCATCATTGAGATAAGAAAAATCTAATTGACTGGTAACTTCCTGCTTAATGATATGTTTCACATCAGACAGGTTTAACACCATGCCATATTCATCCAGTTCGCCTGCCATGTAGACATACAGGACGTAGTTATGTCCATGTCCAGGCGCACGAGTGCAAGCCCCAAATTTTTGCTTATTTTCAGCTTCACTCAACTCTGGCAACCAATACAGATGACTGGCTGAAAACTTAGCCCGACGGTTAATAATACACTTCATGCTGGGAGGAGCAAGGGTGAAATTGTAAAGATTCGTAAAACGATTCTGATTCTAGGATATCGCATGGAAGGGCAAGAGGGGCAAAATCGGCTCCCGGCGCTCCAGGGGCAAGAGGGGCAAGAGGGGCAAGGGAGCAAGAACATTCCTTAACTCAAAACTCTCCTTACGAGAAACTTCCCCAACTCTCCCTAACTCAAAACTCTCTCCAGGGCGGGTTTTGTTGTTAATTCTTCGGCTGCGATTACAGTATTGTCTACTAAACCCGCCCCTACAAACTCAAAACTTTCCCAGTTCCCTCTTAAACAAAACTCCTAAAAGCTGTTTGTGCCTCTTGTCTTAGCTGGGAGGCAATTCTAAACATTTCATGACCTGTGTGTAAATATTGGTCATCGTAATTTAAGCTAAAAGTTTCTAATTCGCTAATTCCATCTGCTACTTGATTCAAGCAATAGTAAAGTCTGGCAGCGACACCAGCTAAAGGAGAAGGATTGGGCATAGAGGTAAAAATCTGTTGGGCTTGGGAAAGCAATTCCTGGCAATCCTTTAAGTAATCTTGAAAACTTTCCATTAATTCATCATCAAAAGGATCGGCAGAAAGTTCCTCAATTTGTTGCTTTATGGGATTGATAATGCGACAAATTAAGCGGTTAACTGGCTGATAAACTAGAGTCAACCATAATTGAATTTGTCGATCGATATCTTGAGCCGTTTGTCGCTGTTTTTGATATTGTTTTTGGGCGGCTTTAGTTCTTTGTTGCCAATTGCCAACCGGACTAAATGAACTATTTTTTAATTGTCGATCGTAAAACTCCCGCCGTTGCGGATCGCTTAAAATTTCATAAGCAGCATTTAGCCGCACAATTTGCTCATGATCGGCTGTGTCTTGCTGACTATCGGGATGAAAAAGTTTTGCCAATCGTCGATAAGATTGTTTAATCTCTGCTTGTGTTGCTCTTGGGCTAACTTGCAGAGTTTGGTAGTGATTTAACTCCGCCATTACATTTCAGATTTTAGATTTTAGATTTTGGATTTCTCCCAAATGTGAATTTGGAGACTTGCACCAGAAAATTATAGAAGCCTTCAGCCCTTTCACTAGTTTAAGTTAAGCCAAAAGTTGATAGCTTCAGTT
This sequence comes from Floridaenema aerugineum BLCC-F46, assembly GCF_041929345.1. Taxonomy (NCBI): domain Bacteria; kingdom Bacillati; phylum Cyanobacteriota; class Cyanophyceae; order Aerosakkonematales; family Aerosakkonemataceae; genus Floridanema; species Floridanema aerugineum. The sequence continues at coordinate 1,962 of NZ_JBHFNQ010000113.1, read as the reverse complement.
CTGGATCTTGAAACAAAGGTGTGCTTAAATAACGTTCGCCAAAACTGGGTTGAATCATCACAATCAGGCGATCGGCATTTTCTTTTCTTTGACCAACTTTAATCGCGGCAAAAAGCGCTGCCCCACTGGAAATTCCTGAGAGTAAACCTTCTTCTCTAGCTAATCGACGAGAGTATGCGATCGCATCTTCATCCTTAACCTGAATTACCTCATCAATCAAATCTACCCGCAACACCTGGGGAATAAAACCCGCCCCAATCCCTTGAATTTTATGTGGCCCAGGATTTCCCCCGGACAACACCGCACTGTTAGCAGGTTCAACTGCGATCGCCAAAAACCCGGGTTTGCGCTGCTTAATTACCTCAGCTACACCAGTAATCGTACCCCCAGTACCCACACCAGCCACTACAATATCTACCTGCCCATCCGTATCTTGCCAAATTTCTTCTGCCGTAGTTTCCCGGTGAATTTGGCTATTAGCCGGATTGCGGAACTGTTGCAACATATAAGCATTCGGCGTGTTCTCTACAATCTCCTGCGCCCGTCGAATAGCCCCAGTCATCCCCTCAATTCCCGGAGTCAACTCCAACAGGGCCCCATAAGCCCGCAACATCGCCCGCCTCTCATTACTCATAGTTTCGGGCATAGTCAAAATTAACCCATAACCCCTAGCCGCCGCCACCATTGCCAAAGCAATACCCGTATTTCCCGAAGTCGGTTCCACCAACACCGTTTTCCCCGGAGTAATTAGCCCCTCCCTAGCCGCAGCATCAATCATACTCACACCAATCCGGTCTTTCACAGAAGCAGCTGGATTCATTCCCTCCAACTTCACCACAATCTTTGCCAAACAACCCTCTGATTGCGGAATCCGGTTTAAGCGTACCAAAGGAGTACCACCAACTAACTCTGTAATATCGTCAGCAATTCGCATAATTTTCCCTTATATCATTAGTCATTGGTCATCACTCATCAGTCATTAGTCATTGGTTATTAGTTATTAGTCATAGTTCTTTACTTCTGCATTCCTCTACATCTGTCGAACAGCAAAATTCCACAAATGACCAATAACTAATAACCAATGACTAAATGACAAATCAGATGTAATACATGATATCTAGCTGACGCTTAGCATCGCGCTTTTCACACAAATCTTGTAATGTATACTTTTGTAAAACCGCATTTGCCGCCTGACAACCTTCTTGCCAAATTTCTCGCAGCAAACTACTCTCTAAAGTTGTTTTATTCCCTGATTCCTTCTGGGTCGATTGAGAATCAGACCCTTCTAAACAGCAAATCACTTCAAATAAATTAATTTTCCAGGGTTCTCTGCCTAGCAAATAGCCGCCCTTGGCTCCTCGTTGACTACGCACTAAACCGCAACGCCTTAAAGTTGCTAGTAACTGTTCCAAATAGCGATCGGGAATATTTTGCTGCGCCGCAATTTGCCGAATTTGCAGAGGTTCGCCACTTTGATAATGAGTTGCTAGCTCTAGGAGAGCCAGTAGCGCATATTCACTTTTACACGATAGTTCCACGAATTATCCCAAATTTACTGAATTGCTACAAAATTCCTAAATGAAATACACAGAGCAGAAAAGGGTAATTTAAATACCCCAGTTCTACACTAGGGTTTAGTTCTATTTTATAACGCCAGTGTCCTGAATGCTTTCCGTTTTTAAGGATCTGTGCGATCGCCAAATTTTCTAGCGACAATCAAAAACCCGGTTTCTGAGTCTACCTCAATCATCGCTTGCGATGATTTTAGGACTTACGCACCCAGATCCCCCAACCCCCTTCCCAAGGGGGCTATTAAGTTCCCGGCTCTCCCGGATTTATGGTGATAACAAAATCTTATTTAATCGTAGGGTGTGTTAGGCACGGGCGATAAATTCAGCATTCCAATCCATCAATAAATTCCCGTGCCTAACGCACCGTTCCCTGGTTTGTAACATTTATGAA
>NZ_JBHFNQ010000112.1:0-46891 GCF_041929345.1 Floridaenema aerugineum BLCC-F46 | reverse complement strand
CCAATATATAACTGTCCGAATGCTTCGCCCTGTCTTGGTGCAAGGGCGACAATTTATGAAACTCAACCAATATATAACTGTCCGAATGCTTCGCCCTGTCTTGGTGCAAGGGCGACAATTTATGAAACTCAACCAACATATAACTGTCCGAATGCTTCGCCCTGTCTTGGTGCAAGATTGTTAAATACAGGTGTTATATCATGTCCGGTTGATTACCCATAATGTAGAGACGTTATATATCAATCTCTACAGGGTTTTGGATTAAGGATACTATGTCTGATTAACCGGACATGATATTAAATACAGGTTATCTGTGGGGGAGGGCGAAGCATTTGGATACAAACATTTTTGATTGGTTTCATAAATTGTCGCCCAAATGCTTCGCCCCTACAATAACTTAATTTACCAACAGCAAGATTGTTAGATACAGGTTATCTGTGGGGGAGGGCGAAGCATTTGGATACAAGCATCTTTGGTTAGTTTCATAAATTGTCGCCCAAATGCTTCGCCCCTACAATAACTTAATTTACCAACAGCAAGATTGTTAGATACAGCTTTTCTGTCGGGGAGGGCGAAGCATTTGGATACAAACATCTTTGGTTAGTTTCATAAATTGTCGCCCAAATGCTTCGCCCCTACAATAACTTAATTTACCAACAGCAAGATTGTTAGATATAGGTTGTTTGTGGGGGAGGGCGAAGCATTTGGATACAAACATCTTTGGTTAGTTTCATAAATTGTCGCCCAAATGCTTCGCCCCTACAATAACTTAATTTCCCAACAGCAAGATTGTTAGATACAGCTTTTCTGTCGGGGAGGGCGAAGCATTTGGATACAAACATCTTTGGTTAGTTTCATAAATTGTCGCCCAAATGCTTCGCCCCTACTAAAACTGCCGCAAAAAGCGCAAATCGCTACTATATAAACGGCGAATATCATCAAGTTGGTGCAACAGTAAAGCGACTCTTTCTACACCAAAACCTGCGGCAAAACCTGTGTAAGTTTCAGGATCGTAACCGACAGATTTAAGCACATTTGGATCGATCATTCCGCAACCCATAATTTCCAGCCATTTACCTTTCCATCGCATATCAACTTCGGCGGAAGGTTCAGTAAATGGGAAATAACTGGCGCGGAAACGAATTTCCATTTCTTCGCCGAACATTTGATGCAAAAACTCTTTAATTGTTCCTTTCAAATCCGTGAAAGTTAAGTTTTCATCAACCGCGAAAAACTCAATTTGATGGAAAACTGCGGTGTGGGTAGCGTCAACAGTATCCCGCCGATAACAACGCCCAGGTGCGATTACTCTGATTGGCGGATCGTTCTCTTCCATATAATGAATTTGAATGTTGGAAGTGTGAGTTCGCAACAAATTTCCATCAGGTAAATAGAGAGTATCCTGCATATCGCGGGCGGGGTGATCTGGAAGGAAATTTAAGGCTTCAAAATTATAGTAATCGGTTTCCATTTCTGGGCCAGTTTCCACAGTGTAGCCCATCCCGACGAAAATATCGATCGCCCTATCAATAGTACTATTAATCGGATGTACTCGACCTTGCGGGCGATAAACAGCGGGCATTGTAACATCAATAGTTTCTGCTTCCAACCGCGCTTGAATTTCCGCTGCTTGTAAAGATGATTTCTGACTTTCTAAAGCAGTTTGCAAAGCTTCTTTAACTTCGTTCGCTAACGCGCCAATTTTCGGACGTTCTTCTGGGGAAAGTTTACCCAAACCTCCTAAAATTTGGGAAAGTTGACCTTTTTTACCTAAATAGGCAACTCGCAATTCTTCGAGTTGGGGTAAAGTATTAACAGCGGCGATCGCTTTTTGCGCGTCAACTTTTAACGCTGTTAGTTTTGCCTCTAATTCATTCGGCTGATTCGTCATGCTAATCTATTGTCAAACAGAAGGGGAAAGGTGTGGGTAAACACAGCCTATCGCTACCAGTTTAAGAGATTTTCGATCTTTTCTTAGAACTGCGGTTGATCCGAAGCTCATAATCTCTGAAAATCAGAATATGAAACTCTTAATCAGTAACGATGACGGTATTTTCGCACTTGGCATCCGCACCTTAGCCAATACTTTGGCAGAGGCAGGCCATGATGTTAGTGTAGTATGTCCTGACCGCGAGCGATCGGCAACCGGACATGGTTTAACCTTGCACGATCCCATTCGCGCCGAAGTGGTAGAATCAGTTTTTCATCCCTCGGTAAAAGCTTGGGCAAGTTCTGGAACACCTTCCGATTGTGTAAAATTAGGCATCTGGGCATTATTAGATAGCCCTCCCGACTATGTACTTTCCGGCATCAATCATGGTGCAAATTTAGGCACAGATATTTTATATTCAGGAACAGTTTCCGCTGCAATGGAAGGAGTAATTGAAGGAATACCCGCAATCGCTTTTAGTTTAACCAGTTTTACCCACCGAGACTTTCAACCTACAGCGAATTTTGCCAAACTTTTATTAGATCGTTTAGCCAAAAAACCATTACCGCAATTAATGTTGTTAAATGTGAACGTACCGCCTGTAGAATGGGAAGAAATAGCAGGAGTAGCAATCACTCGCCAAGGAATACGTCGCTACATTGATGTATTTGAAAAACGCATCGATCCGCGTGGTAAAACTTACTATTGGTTAACCGGAGAAGTACAGGAAGAAATAGAATCCCAAACCCATGCTTTTTTACCCCCAGAAATTCTCACAGATGTAGAAGCAATCCGCAAAAATTTTATTACCATCACCCCTTTACAATACGACTTAACTTACGGTTCAGGATTGCAAGATTTACAACAATGGGGAAAACTAACAAACGATTGGGATCTAGGAAACAACCCTGCTTAATTCCAAATCACAAAACCTCAGCATCCCCACCAAAATCTAAAACTACATCTGCGTTCATCTGCGTTTATCCGCTTTCATCTGCGTTCTAAAAATTCAACCTAAATCAACGCATGAAAATCCAAATAAAAACCTTCACCGTCAACAAACGCTTCCCCCTAACCATAAGTAGAGGAACAACATCCCAAAGCACAAACATTTGGGTAGAAATCGAAGCAGAAGGAATTACCGGATGGGGAGAAGCTTCGCCTTTTTCTATTGGCAACTCCCCGCAAAAAACCCCCTTTCTCCAAGAAACTCTCCAACAAATTGCCCCAAAATTAGAACAGTTTCACCCCTTAGAAAGACAACAAATAGAACAAATTTTCAAAGAAACAAAATTACCTTCCGCCGCTTGTGCAGCAATAGACGTAGCGTTACATGATTGGGCGGGAAAAAAGGCAGGTTTACCACTTTGGAAACTTTGGGGCTTAGATTGTAAAAACATCGTCCCCACCTCCGTCACAGTTGGCATCAACACCCCCGAAGCTGCCGTAAAAAGAGTGCAAGATTGGGTAAACTTTATCGATGCCAAAGTATTTAAAATTAAACTGGGAAATCCCCAAGGAATCGCCGCAGATCAAGCCATGTTTACTGCCGTTTACCAACAAGCACCTAAAGCAAAATTCAGCGTCGATGCTAATGGCGGTTGGAGTTTATCAGATGCGGTAAAAATGTGTGAGTTCTTAGCTCAATATGGCGTAAATTATGTAGAACAACCCTTAGAAAAAGGAGAAGAAAAAAGCTTAATAGAATTAAAGCAAAAATCCCCGCTTCCCATCTTTGTCGATGAAAGTTGTTTTACCAGTAAAGATATTCCCAGTTTAGCAGATAAAGTCGATGGAATCAATATTAAACTGATGAAATCTGGCGGTTTAACTGAAGCAATGAGAATGATTAATACAGCCAAAGCTTGCGGATTAAAAGTAATGTTTGGCTGTTATTCTGATAGTTCGCTGGCAAATACCGCCCTTTCCCACCTCTCCCCATTAGCAGATTATTTAGACTTAGACAGTCACCTAAATTTATTAGACGATCCTTTCAAAGGTGCAACCATAAAAGAAGGTCGTTTGTTACCCAATGATTTACCAGGATTGGGGATAATAAGAGAGGATAAAGAAATTTCTTAACAACGAGGTAAAAACACTATGCAGCAAAATTTATTTAATTCCCGCCGTCAAACTCTAAAAATTTCTTTTGTTTATCTGTTTTTCTTATTTTTCGCTTTCACTCAAGGAACCTTAGCAGCGATGACGAAAATTAATCAAACTTTGCTAATAGGTGAATGGAGTACACCGGGAAAATGTAATCAAACTCGTTTTATTTATACTCGCAAAGGTCAATACATTTGGATGCAGAAAAAGAATGGACTTTGGCAAACTTCCTATCAAGGAATCTATGTAACATCTCCGCAAAACCCCAATTCTATCATCATCGGTGATGGCCCAAATATGGGAGGTTCTGTAGTAGATATCCGCGAATTAACCCGCAGCACTTTGAAGGGAGAATGGAATGCTAACGCCAGTGAAGGATTAACATTTGATAAACCAGAAGATGCGAAATTTTCTTATGTCAGGTGTTCCGGGACTGTCTTAAAAAAGAACTGATAATTAGGTAATTAACTATGCTGAAATCTAACCAAAAATTAGCCATCCTACTGCACGAAGGAATTAAAGGAATTCACGGCAAAACCGGATTAGCACTTTTACGGTATAGTCGATCGCCAGTCGTAGCAGTAATCGACCAAGAATCAGCCGGAGAATCTCTACCGAAACTAACAGGAATTCCTCACGATATACCAATTGTAGCATCAGTAGCAGAGGCACTTTCTTACCATCCCGATGTATTAGCAATTGGGATAGCACCTTCCGGGGGAATTTTACCAGAACCTTGGTTTCAAGAAGTTAAACAAGGGGTAGCTGCTGGTTTATCTGTGATGAATGGTTTACACACTCAATTAGGGAAAGATCCAGAGATTCAAACATTACTAAAAGAAGGACAATGGATTTGGGATATTCGTCAAGAACCTGCGGGTTTAGGTGTGGGGAGTGCAAAAGCGCGATCGCTCTCTTGTCGTCGTGTTTTAGCCGTTGGAACTGATATGGCAGTTGGCAAAATGTCAACTACTTTAGAATTAGATAAAGCCGCAAAAAACCGAGGATTAAAATCAAAATTCCTGGGAACTGGACAAGCAGGAATTATGATTTCTGGTGATGGAATACCTTTAGATGCGGTGCGAGTTGACTTCGCTGCTGGTGCAGTTGAACAGTTAGTAATGCGTCATGGGGAAGCAAATGAAATTCTGTTTGTAGAGGGACAAGGTTCGCTTTTACATCCAGGTTCTACGGCAACTTTACCACTTTTGCGCGGTTCTCAACCTACACATTTAATATTAGTACATCGGGCAGGACAAACACACATTCGCAACCTTCCTCATGTGCAAATTCCACCTTTAAAAGAGGTGGTGAAATTGTATGAAAGTGTGGCTTTTTGTGCGGGTGCTTTTGCTGAAGTTAGGGTGAGTGCGATCGCGCTTAATACTGCACATTTGGATGAGGAAAGGGCTGGAAGTGCGATCGAGCAAGTTAAGATAGAAACAGGTTTACCTTGCACTGATGTAGTAAGATTTGGAGGAGATTTGTTGTTAGATACAGTTTTGAATTGAACCGCAAAGAAACTTGAAAAATTAGCGATCGCGCCTTCACACCCAGAAATTAGCCAGTTCTGATGCACACAATCGCCATTAAATTTTGTTAAGATTGTTTCGGTCTGTTTTATTGCTGCACCGATCGAGCGGCGAAAAACCCCTTGTTTTAACTTCCTGGAGACTTCTGAATGCTGCGACTCGAACATATTAGTAAAATTTACCCCACAGGCGAGGTTTTGAAAGATGTCAACTGGGAAGTAAAGCCAGGGGATAGAATCGGTTTAGTTGGTGTTAATGGTGCGGGTAAATCTACCCAACTCAAGATTATCACCGGAGAAATTGAACCGACATCTGGCGAAATCATTCGTCCTGCAAGTTTACATATAGGATATCTTACCCAAGAATTTGAAGTAGACCCTAGCCGCACAGTTAAAGAAGAATTTTGGCGTGCTTTTGGGGAAGCAAACGATGTGCATGAAGCTTTATCGGAAGTGCATCGACAAATGGAAACTGCTACCCCAGAAGAATTGGATAAACTGATTCACCAAATGGATAAGTTTCAAAGAAAATTTGAAGCTTTAAATGGTTATGTTTTAGACGCACAAATTGATAAGATTTTGCCGGAATTGGGTTTTGAATTGGGGGATGGCGATCGCTTAGTCAGTGCTTTTAGTGGCGGTTGGCAAATGCGGATGAGTTTGGGTAAAATCCTCCTGCAAAAACCCGATGTTCTGCTGTTAGACGAACCGACAAACCACTTAGATTTAGAAACAATTGAATGGTTGGAAAATTACCTGAAAAGTTTAACCACTCCAATGGTAATTGTATCACATGACCGGGAGTTTTTAGATCGTCTTTGTACGCAAATTGTCGAAACAGAACGGGGAGTTTCTACTACTTACTTAGGCAATTATTCCAACTATTTGCTGCAAAAAGCCGAAAACCAAGAAGCGCAATTATCAGCTTACGAACGTCAGCAAAAAGAATTAGAAAAACAGCAAGCATTTGTCGATCGCTTCCGCGCCAGCGCCACACGCAGCACCCAAGCAAAAAGCCGAGAAAAACAATTAGAAAAGATTGAAAGAATCGAAGCACCCACAGGTTCTTTGAGAACATTGCATTTTCGGTTTCCCCCTGCACCTCGTAGCGGTCGGGAAGTAGTAATTATCAAAGATATGGTGCATACTTATGATGAAAAGATTCTGTTTTTAGGAGCAGAATTGTTAATTGAAAGAGGCGATCGCATAGCATTTTTAGGCCCAAATGGTGCCGGAAAATCTACATTACTGCGTTTAATTACAGGATTAGAAACACCCACCGAAGGAACAGTAAAACTAGGCGCACATAACGTCATTCCCGGTTACTTTGAACAAAATCAAGCCGAAGCATTAGACTTAACAAAAACCGTCATGGATACAATTCATGATGAAGTACCCGAATGGAAAAACGAAGAAGTTCGCACTTTGTTAGGTCGCTTTTTGTTCAGTGGCGACACGGTATATAAACAAGTTGGTGCATTAAGTGGGGGAGAAAAAGCGCGACTTGCATTAGCAAAAATGTTGTTACGTCCAGCTAATTTATTAATATTAGATGAACCGACAAACCATTTGGACATTCCTGCTAAAGAAATGTTGGAAGAAGCATTACAAAACTATGATGGAACGGCGATTATAGTTTCGCACGATCGCTATTTCATCTCCCAAGTCGCCAACAAAATTGTCGAAATTCGCGATGGAGAATTCCGCGTTTATTTAGGTGATTATCATTATTACTTAGATAAAATTGCCGAAGAAAAAGAACAAGCGAGATTAGCCAAAATTGAAGCCGAAAAAGCGGCTAAAAAAGCCGAAAAAGCAGCTAAAGAAGCAGCTAAAAAAGCAGCAGCAAAACGCAAATAAACTTTCAGGAAACTGGTGAAATTGAAGATAAAGCGCGAAGCAAAATTTCTTCTCTATTCACCAGATTTTCCAATTCTGCTGTTTTGTATTTTTGAATCTATGCAGATGCAGAAGTTAACCCCATTATGATTGGGCGATTGAAATCGCTGCTACATAAACAAAGTCCGCCTACGCGGACTAAAGAATAACGGGGGTATTTAAGCCGGATTTGGTATGATTTCTGGGCGGGTTTGGTTTAGTGAATTGATTTATTGTTCGTCTTTATTCTTTTGCTTTTTCACCGATATCGGTAATACGCTATTGTCACAGCCAATGCAAGTGCTAAAGCCCGATAATCATGCCAAATTGTGAGGACATTGGCAGTGATACTCAGTACAGTTAAGAATTCTTGGAAATGTTTGCCTTTCATAGCGCTCTAGGACTCCTGATTCTTCAACTGAATCCAGTTTCTAACTTTCCAAGAATCTCAACCAGAGGAGATTCAGGAGATAGGCAGGAACTTTAGTTGATTTAGCTAAAATTCTGGAAAACTCGCGCCTAAGTACTTCTCAGCTTTCGGAAACGATACATTTTACGATCGCATCCCTACCCTAAAATCCCAAAAAAGCTATTATCTTCCTTAAGATCGGTGTAACTTCGGCAACCAGGGTTTTAGGCAAATAGGCGATGATTCAACAAAAACGGATTCGGCGGAGCTATTTCCTCAGCGAGAATGGCTGGAATAAATTCCAAGATGCGCTAAAGAAAAAGTTTGACGGTAAATGTTCTAATGAACGTTTAGCGGAACTATCTGGTTTAAGTACCGACACTGTTTCACAGATAAAGCGGCGGAAAAAAAGGGTTGATGAAAGTTCGATCGAGGCTTTGTTCAGTGCATTAGGGCTAACACTAGAGGAAAGTGACCTTTCTGTTAATGTTCAGGTATCGCCACCGACGCTAGATCCGAATTTTGTGGGGCGGGAGGGTGCGATCGCACACCTAAAAAACCTAATCGAACAAGGTGCAAAAGCGATCGTCATTCACGGTAAAGGCGGTATCGGCAAAACAACGCTGGCGTGGCAATTTCTCCACACGCAGGGATTCGATAAAATACTCGATCTGCGGATGGCAAAAGAAACTCAAAATATTACTTCAGCTGAAAGTGTAATTGAAGAATGGTTGCGGCGATATTTTGATGAAGAACCAGGGCGAGAGTTTGGCGTTACCCTGGATAGATTGAGGCAGCAATTGCGAAATCCCAAGCAAAGAATAGGCATATTAATTGATAATTTGGAACCAGCACTAGATGAAAAAGGCAGGTGCATCGAAGCACACCGAAAATATGTGGAATTATTCACTGCTTTAGCAGATCCAGCAGTGCAATCTGTTACCCTAATTACCAGCCGCGAACGTCTGCGCGAAGCAGCAGTAACAGTTGAAAATTATCGCTTAGAAGGTTTGGATATCGCCGCATGGGAAAAGTTTTTTAACAGCCGCAAAATTCCGATAGATACAGAAGTGCTGAATGCGATGCACCAAGCTTACGGGGGAAATGCCAAAGCCATGCAAATTTTCCCTGGTGCGATTAAGGAATATAACAATAGTTTAGCGGCTTATTGGCAAGCGAATAAGGATGATTTGTTGATTGAGAGAGAATTAGAAGGGTTGGTTGTTAGTCAGTTCGATCGCTTGCAACAACTCGATTCCTCTGCTTATAAACTTCTCTGCCGTTTGGGATGTTATCGTTATCAAGATGTTCCAAAAGTTCCTGAGAACGATTCTGAGAAGGGTTTGTCTTGTTTGCTTTGGGATGTTCCAGTTAGTCAACGTAAGCGGGTAATTAACTCTTTGAAAGATCGGTCTTTAGTAGATTTTTGCAATAGGGAATACTGGCTGCATCCAGTGATTAGGGCAGAAGCGGTAAAAAGATTGAGGGAAAGTGAAGATTGGGAGACTGCGAATCGGAAAGCAGCAGAGTTTTGGACGGAGAGTGTGAAGACGGTTGAAACTGTTGAAGATGCTTTGCAAGCTTTGGAAGAATATTATCATTATTTGGCTATAAACAATTTTGAAAAAGCTGGTAGCGTCATTATAGAAAATAAAGATATAAACCAGACAGAAGATTATTTGATTGATAGTCTTACTGTTGCTAGCCTGGGAAGTTCTTTTATTAGACTGGGAATTTATCGACCAATGTTATTAGCGATAAGCCAAGTTATAGAGAAAGTAGAAGATAAATACTGTTTAGCAAAACTTTATAATTTAATGGGGGATCTAGTTTGGCTAAATGGAAATATAAAAAAAGCAATTGATTATCATGAAAAATCGGGCTGTATAGCTAAGGCATATTTAGAAACTATAGATCAAAAAGATAGTAACATTATTAATAACTGCAAAATTTTAAGCATAGTTTATCTCTTTAATCGAGGCATTTGCAAAGGAGAGATTGGTGAATTACATCAAGCTATAGAAGATATTGAACAAGCAAACTTGATAGCCAAAGAAAATAATTTACATGGTTATCAAATTAGGGCATGGAGCAAATTAGCCTCTTTGTATTCATCTTTAGGTCTTAATTTATACTCAAAAATAAATTATCGAAAAAAGGTGGAAGAATTAGTAGAATTAGTAAATCAAGAAATTTCCACAAAAAGTTTAGGAATTAGAAGCCAAGGCTATAGGTTATTTCATTTAGGAATTGCGTATAAAAGTTTAGGTAAATTTGTTTTCTCTATGGAAACGTATCAAAAAGCAATTAAATATGCCGAACAAATTAATTTCATCCAGCTTAAAGGTATAGCTTTGTTTGGTATTGCAGAACTTTATCGAGAACAGGGAGATTTTACAACAGCACTTTCCCATCATACAGAATCAATAGAACTCCTAGAAAAAATAGGCGCTAAATGCGACTTAGCCGAAGCTTACTATCAACTTGCCTTAACTTATCAAAAAATGGGTGACACCGAAAAAAGTCAGCCAAAATTTCAACAAGCAATTCGACTCTTCACCGAAATGGAAGCACCCAAGCAAGTTGAGAAAGTGCGACAGGCGATGGAAAATGGGTAAAATCATTAACCAAATTACCTCGAAAAAGTCAGAGATAAGTGATATAATTTACTCAAATTTTGCATTTCTATTTCAACATCACAGGCAATAGCAACAGTCCCATGAATACCCTTGACCAAGTGCTAGAAACTGCTTTGCAACTGCCCTACGAACAGCAGGAAATGCTGATCGAAATTCTGCAAAATCGCCTCCGCGAAAATCGCCGAGCAGAAATGGCTGCCGATGCGGAAAAAAATCTGGCTGACTTCCATGCAGGTAAATTTCAACGCCAGTCAGCCCAAGAAGTCATTCTAGCATTGCGCCAGTCTTTGCATGAGCCAGAAGTATGAGACAACTGGTTTTAACCTCCAAATTCAAACGAGCATTCCGCAAGTTTGTCAAGCGAAATGTTGACCTCCAGCAACGCATTGAAGACACTCTTCAACAAATGGAAGCAGACGTATTTGCCCCAGCCCTCGCCACCCACAAACTAAGCGGCAAGTTTGACGGTCTTCAGTCCTGCTCTTGTGGTTATGATTGTCGTATTGTCTTCTCGATCGAAATCGATACAGAAACCAAAAGTGAAGTTATTGTTCTGCTTGACATAGGCACGCATGATGAAGTTTATTAACTGCGTCAGTAAACAGAAATAACCGATTGTGACACTTGAGATTGCAGAATGTGGGTTTAAACTCCCGCCAGTCTTGAAAATCAAACCATTATTGATTAATTACCCAAATTTACCGGAACCACAAGCATAGTAATTCCCTGTCTACCAACAACCTGCACAAAATCATCAGGAAAAACAATAACATCACAATTAGAATGATAAAATCGAGCAGGCCAATAACTACCCAAACACTTAACTCTTCCAGGCAGATTTTGAGTAATAGTCTTTTCCACCGTTCCCATTACCGCTTCCGAAAACACCTCAACATTTTCCGGCACAAATAAACTTACCACTAATTACCTCCCTCCGAACATTTGGGGTAACAGAATCTAATTTGCACCATCAAACCAACCTTAACCAGAGGAGATCCCGAAGTTAAGCAATAAGATAAGCTGTAGTAAAATCAACTTGGCAAATTCAGCACCAACAAGCATTCCAGACACCAGCAAATCTATGACAACAAAATAAACCCTTAGCTTAACTTCCTTAACTTCGGAATAACATCCTTATCTTCCTACCCTTGGTCTAAAATTAAACCAACCCCCAAATCTCCCAATCAGTGAAAACCGACTCCCTCTTCTACCGCCTATTCCAAACCTTCCCCAGCATCTTCTTTGAACTAATCAACCATCCCCCAGAAGAAGCGAATAACTATCAATTCTCATCAGTTGAAATCAAACAAACCGCCTTTCGCATTGACGGCGTATTTCTCCCCGCAGCAGGTGAAGAAAACCCAATTTACTTTCTCGAAGTTCAGTTTCAACCAGATCAAAAATTCTATTCTCGATTTTTCACCGAAATCTTCCTCTACCTGAATCAAACCGAACTAACAAACAATTGGCGCGGAGTAATTATCTATCCCAGTCAAAGTATAGATACAGGAGAAACAGAACGGTATATCGAGTTACTCAATTCAGGAAGAGTCAGACGCATTTATCTAAATGAATTAGACTCAACAACAGAACAATCTATTGGCATTGAGACAATCAAATTAGTAATTGAAAATGAGTCAAGTACCGAGACAAAAGCGAGAGAATTAATCAACCAAATCAGATCAGAAATAACTGATGAAGCTACCCAAAGAGAACTACTTCAGTTAATCGAGACTATCATAGTTTATAAGCTACCCAGTAAAAGTCGTCAGGAGATAGAGGCAATGTTTGGATTGAGTGAATTAAAGCAAACAAGATTCTATCAAGAAGCTTTCCAAGAAGGTGAAATAACCGGAAAATTAGCAGCAGTTCGCCCAATGTTAGCATTAGGAGCCAGTGTCGAGCAAATAGCAGAAGCTTTGGGTTTAGATGTCGAGGAAGTCAGGAAGGCGGCGCAACCGGAATCTTCTAATTAAAACTACAAGTAAAAAGGAAGTTACTGTGTTTTTCAAATGGCGATATGTCATAAGCATATCGCACCCTTTCCATTACAATTAAACCAACCCCCAAATCTCCCAATTCGTGAAAACTGACTCCCTCTTCTACCGCCTATTCCAAACCTTCCCCAGCATCTTCTTTGAACTAATCAACCGTCCCCCAGAAGAAGCAAACAACTATCAATTCTCATCAGTTGAAATCAAACAAACCGCCTTTCGCATTGACGGCGTATTTCTTCCCGCAACAGGCGAAGAAAACCCAATTTACTTTCTCGAAGTTCAGTTTCAACCCGACTCAGAATTCTACTCTCGCTTTTTCGCTGAAATCTTTTTATACTTACGTCAAAATAAACCCGAAAACGACTGGCGTGCAGTAGTTTTATATCCCAACCAAAGCACAGACACCGGAGATATCAAACATTACCGCGAATTTTTCACCAGTCAACGAGTCAGACGCATCTATCTAAATCAACTGGGAGAAATAGCAGAACAATCTATCGGTGTTGGAACAATCAAATTAGTCATTTCCCCAGAAGAAAACGCCGTAGAACAAGCAAGAAATCTGATAAATAAAGTCAGGTCAGAAATACCTGATGAACTAACCCAGACCCAAGTATTACAATTAATAGAGACTATATTGGTCTACAAGTTACCAAACAAGAGTCAAAAGGAGATAGAAGCAATGTTTGGATTAAGTGAATTAAAGCAAACAAGAGTCTATCAAGACGCTTTCCAAGAAGGTCGCCAAGAAGGTCGCCAAGAAGGTCGCCAAGAAGGTGAAATCACCGGAAAATTAGCAGCAGTTCGCCCAATGTTAGCATTAGGAGCCAGTGTCGAGCAAATAGCAGAAGCTTTGCGTTTAGATGTCGAGGAAGTTAGGAAGGTAGCGGAACAATAGTTTTCTAAGTAATACCAAAGTCGAGAGGAAATAGAGCAATGTTTAGCTTAAGTGAATTAAAGCAAACAAGATTCTATCAAGAAGCTTTCCAAGAGGGTTTTCAACAGGGTCTTCAAGAAGGTAAATTAGCAACAGTACCCCGGTTGTTAGCAGTGGGATTAACTGTGGAACAAATAGCACAGGCGTTAGACTTGGATGTGGAACAAGTAAAGAAGGCGGGGGAACAACAGTCTGCTAACTGAAACTATAAACGGAAAGTAAAAGTGCGATACGCCTACAGCTTATCGCACTAAACAAAAACTTACTGGAGTTGCTGCAATTTCTCGCGCAAAATTTCCGCTTGTTTCTCCGCTTCCGCCAAAGCATCTTTATCAGCTTGGACAATTTCAGGAGAAGCATTCGCCACAAAAGCTTGATTATTTAACCGCGCTGAAAGTGATTGAATGTTCTTCTCAATTTTGCTCAACTTCTTCTCTAATTTGCTGCGTAAAGCTGCAATATCTACGACACCAGTTAAAGGAACAATTACTTGGATAGTACCAACAACGCCAGTAGTTGATTGTCCAACATCCTCATTTAAACTAGGAGTAATAGTTAGTTTTTCCACCTTCGCCAAATCTTGAATGTAAGTCTCGCCTGATGTGAGAATTTGGCGTTCTTTTTCACTTTCACTTTGCAAAATTGCTGTTACTTTAGTTGATGGTTTAATATCAGCATCAGCGCGTAAATTGCGAATTGTGCGAATTGTGTTAATTAACAAATCGAAATCTGCTTCCAACTCAGAATTAATCAGATTTGCATCTGCTTTTGGAAATTCTTGTAACGCCAAAGATGCTGATTCATCAGCTTGAGTGAGAGTGTGCCAAATTTCCTCAGTGATGTGAGGCATAAAGGGATGAATTAATTTTAAAGTCCCTTCTAATACAAAAGCAAGAGTTTGTTGAGCAACCTTTTTAGAAGTTGCATCAGCATCTTTTTGTAGACGAGATTTGACTAATTCAATGTACCAATCGCAGAACTCACCCCAGAAGAAATCGTAAAGTGTTTTCGCCGCTTCACCTAACCCGTAATTATCGATATATTGAGTAGTTTGTTGCACAACCTGATTGTATCGGGAGAGAATCCAACTGTCAGATAATTCTAGGGATTGGGGATTGGGAATGACAGGCAAGATGCCTGTCCTACGGGATTGGGGATTGGGTTCTAATCCCTCCAAATTCATCATCACAAATCGGGAGGCATTCCACAATTTGTTGGTGAAATTTCGGGATGCTTCTACTGCGGAAGACTCGCCTTTTTTGCGGTTGTAATCTAAGCGAATATCTTGACCTGCGCCAGCGACTTGACGCACCAAAGTATAGCGTACTGCATCAGTTCCATACTTATCAATCAAATCCAAAGGATCGATTCCATTTCCCTTCGTCTTAGACATTTTTTCGCCATTTTCATCTAAGACTAAACCGTGAATATAAACATCACGGAAAGGCATTTTTCCAGTGAAATAAGCTGCCATCAAAGTCATTCTGGCAACCCAGAAAAAGATAATGTCAAAACCTGTAACCAGAGTAGCTGTAGGATAATAAAATTCTAAGTCTTCTGTTTTTTCCGGCCAACCCAAAGTAGAAAAAGGCCATAAACCGGAAGAAAACCAAGTATCCAAAACATCTGGATCTTGTTCTATTTTGACATTTTCGCCAAACTTAGCTTTAGCTTTTTCCCAAGCTTCTGCTTCCGTATATGCAACAACAAAAGGAGTGCTATCTGTAATTTCGCCATTCGTTTCGCTGATAGCATACCAAGCGGGAATTTGATGTCCCCACCATAATTGACGAGAGATACACCAATCCTTTAATTTTACTAACCAATCGCGATAAACTTTAGTCCAACGATGGGGAACAAAATTGGGGGAATTTTGCTCATCTAAGAATTTTAAAGTTGTTTCTCCGAGAGATTGAATTTTGACAAACCATTGAGTTGAGAGGAGAGGTTCGATCGGGGCTTTTCCGCGATCGCTAAATGGTACACTATGCTTATACTCCTCAATCTTCACCAAAAACCCATCTTCCTCCAACCGTTTCACCACATTTTCGCGTGCCTTAAAACGGTCTTGACCTTGGAACGGCCCCGCATTTTCATTTAGCGAACCGTCCTTATTCATAATATTAATAAACGGCAGATTGTGACGCTGACCCATTTCAAAATCATTCGGGTCATGTGCCGGAGTCACCTTAACACAACCAGTTCCGAAAGTAGCATCAACCAACTCATCAGCAATAATGGGAATTTCCCGATTCATAATTGGCAGAGTGAGAGTTTTGCCGATTAAATGTTGGTAACGTTCATCATTAGGATTAACCGCAACAGCAGTATCACCCAACATAGTTTCCGGTCGAGTTGTCGCAACTTCCAAATAACCCGAATTATCAGTTAGTGGATAACGGAAATGCCATAAATGACCGTTTACTTCCTTATTTTCCACTTCCAAATCAGAAACCGCTGATTGAGAAACTGGGCACCAGTTAACCAAATAATTGCCACGATAAATCAAACCATCATCATAAAGGCGAACGAAAGCTTCAATAACCGCCTTCGTCAAACCTTCATCCATTGTGAAACGTTCCCGCGACCAATCAACCGAGATACCCAAACGGCGCATCTGGTGAACTATTGCACCCCCGGAATTATTTTTCCATTCCCAAGCGCGTTCGAGGAATGCTTGACGACCGAAATCAAAACGGGTTTTTTTCTCTTTTTTAAATTCCTTATCCAGCATGGTATGAACTGCGATGCTGGCGTGGTCAGTTCCGGGAACCCAAAGAGTATTGTAACCTTGCATTCGATGGTAACGGACGAGGATATCCATGAGAGTTTGTCCGAAGGCGTGCCCCATGTGGAGACTACCCGTAACGTTGGGTGGCGGAATGACCATGCTGTAGGATTTTCCGTCGTTTTTGGGGTTTGCTTTAAAGGTTTGGTTTTCTGACCAGAATGTTTGCCACTTAGATTCGGTGGAGAAGGGGTCGTATTGGGGGGGGAGGTTTAGTGTCATTGGTTAAGGGATTCGCTGTTTCTTGTAAAATTTTGCCATAGGGAGAGGGGGAAGAGTTTTTTTGAACCGCAAAGGACGCAAAGGACGCAAAGAAAGAGAAGGAGAGAGAAAAGGATGAGGCAACCAAGTCAGGAAGTGGAGCAGCTGGCTTATGCTGTAATTGGGGCAGCGATCGAAGTACATCGATTATTAGGGCCAGGGTTTTTAGAGGCAGTTTATGAGGAGGCTTTAGCTGTAGAATTTGACTTGCGAGGAATACCTTTCAAGCGTCAAGTGGTTTTTGCAGTCCACTACAAGGGTCAAGAAGTTGGCGAAGGCAGATTAGATTTTTTAGTGGGAAATAACTTAATTGTTGAATTAAAAGCCTTGGAAAACGTACCTCCGATACAACAAGCAAGAGTAATTTCCTATCTTAAGGCAACTAAACACCCCCTTGCCCTTCTAATCAACTTCAACGTCCAAATACTCAAAGACGGCATTAAACGCATAGTCCTCTCCTCTTAATCCTTTTCTTCCTTCTTCTTCTTTGCGTTCTTTGCGTTCTTTGCGGTTCAAAAAAAACTCTTAAACCTTCGCCAAAGGACTGATCGGCTTAACATCCGCATTCAGACCTACAAAGTATAACTCAATATTCAAATCCGGGTAACGCTCCCGAATCTCCCAATAAGCCCTACTCAAATACTCCCGATGCACCTGCAACTCCAACTCTGCATCCTTACTCAAATCAGGACTAACTTTATCAGCAAAAGCCGCACAATCTTGATGATCCAAAATAATCACCTTTTGAATATGATGCAAGCGATAAGATAACTCTAACTGATCCCAAAAAGCTTGAGCATCAGCCGGATGTGGTAGACCACTTAACGCCAAAGAACTCCCCGCTAAAGCAGTTAAATCATATTGATTTCCCAAGTTATTTAAAGATAAAAAATAACGTTCCGCTTCCAATATCCGAAAATCAATGCAACTGAGCACCAAAGCTTTCGCTGTTTTTTGGGCTAAAGCTGGTTGTGTAACACCTAAAATACCTAACGATAGCGCACCTGGTAAGATCGATCGCAAAAACCAACGACGACTCATCGAACAATAACAACTATACTTCATGCGAAAATTCAGCCATAAGGCTTTTGTCTATCTGAGCAAACTCTGTTTATGATTATCGGGTAAAACTGAGATCTTGCACCAAGAGGCAGAGCCTCCATTCTTCGTTCCCAGGTTGAACCTGGGAACGAGGATGTGGGAGGTTCCACCTCCTTTGAGTACAATATCTCAGTAAAAGCTTCAGGAAACTACAAAACTTTAGCTGTATAAACTAAAAAATCTAAAACTATGGGACTTTTCGACCAAATACTCAACGCAGTTAATGACCCTAACTTGCAAGCTAATGCAGGTCAACTGGCTAACATTTTTAATAGCGTCCAGCAGCTACAAAACAACCAAGGTACTGATAGTTCTACAATGCAAACTGCTTTGTCGGGTGTTGGTAGTTTGGTGCGTTCTGCTTTACAGGAAAAGCGTGCTGAAGGTGGTAATCAATTAGTTGAAGGTATCATCAATCAATTTGCTGGGACTTCTCCCAATCCTTCTGCTGTTAATGCTTTGTTTGGTTCTCAGTGGGAATCAGTGGCAGATGTAGTTTCTCAAAGAACGGGGATCGATCGCAATACCATCCTCCAACTTCTCCCCATGTTAGTACCTCTAGTACTCAATTTCCTCCAAGCTGGTAACAACACTCAAAATCCTCAAGGTGAAAATCCTGTAGTTAATAATTTCCTCGATGCTGATGGCGATGGCGATGTCGATATCGCTGATGCAATGCAAATGGCAGGTCGCTATTTCAGCAGATAATAAAGTACGTTGTTGCGCTTCAGCGCTAAAGCGCAACAACGTACCTTTTAACCTTCTGTACCTCGATCGATCTTTGCTATTTCTGCCTCAGTTAATGTTACTTCTAACGCCCGTACTGAATCCTCAATACTAGCAACTTTACTCGCCCCAGGTATCGGTACAACACAAGGCGATTTGGCTCTTAACCATGCTAAAACAATACAATATACAGATACTTGTTTTTCTGTTGCTAGTTGTGCGATCGCTTCTACATCTTCTAAACTCCCAACTCTCCGACTTCCACCTAACGGACTCCAAGGTAAAAAAGTTAAACTCTCTCTCTCACAATATCTCAATACCCCATCAATTTCTGGCAAGCGATACCAAGGGTTAAATTGATTCTGTACCGAAACAATTTCTACTATCTCTCGCGCCCGTTTAATTTGCTCAACTGAAAAGTTAGAGACCCCAACAAATTTAATTAATCCTTCGTCTACAGCTTCTTTCGCTACTGTTAGCGATTCTTTAATACTATACTCTGGATCTGGTGAATGATATTGCCATAAGTCGATCGCTTTCCCCCCACCCAACGCCTGAAAACTTTCCCTAATTGTCTCTCTTAAATGCTCAGGATTTCCATTCCTTGTCCATGCACCATTCGGGCGCATTAATCCGCCTTTGGTAGCAACAATCACATTACTAACATCACCCGCATACTCGCTTAATGCTTTAGCAATTAGTTTCTCATTGTGATGTTTATCTGTTTCGTCTTTACAATAAGAATCTGCTGTATCAATGAATGTAATTCCCAAGTCAAGGGCGCGATGTATGACTTGGATTGATTGCGATTCAGGTGGTCTGCTGCTTAATGACATCGGCATTCCACCCAGACCGATCGCACTTACACTAATATTACTCTTTCCTAACCGTTTCGTTTCCATCACTAGAACCTTGGCTGCACTTAAAATTATAGGTTACTCTAATCTCCGCTTGATTAAAGTATTTCTGATATCATCTCTTCAACCGAGTCTATCTCAAGATTGTGGATTTCTTGTAAAGTTTGCCACCCCGCTTGCCACATCGTCCGATCTTTTAACGCTTTCGCATTAATCCAAAATCGCACATTTGGATCGCAAGAAGCAACCATCTCAGCAAATACCCATTCCCCTTGATTCTTGCGATTTACTACTTGAAAATGTCTCCAACCCCAAGTTTTTTGTAATGCTGTCCATTTAGAACCAACTAAATGGGGAAATTTCTGCTTCTTCGTCATCTTTAAATCTCTAATCTGTCTTCCGATAGTGTATGTTTCCTAATCCTAATTCTAGGCTAAAAAAAGTATGTTAAATTGGCAAAAATTATGACTGGCGAAGCACCTAAACAACCTGGATACAAAAAAAATCTTGATGCGCCTCCCCAAACTGACGACGACAATGTAGTAGATCCCAGAGATTTAGTTCGCACTGGTAACATTCCCGATAACCCCAAAGAACTTCTCTCTAATCCCGGTTTTGCCCCGCAAATGATTAATGAAGGCGACAATTTGCGATCGGATTTGCGAGAAGAAGAATAGTCAAAATTTGGTACGTTGTTGCGCTTCAGCGCTATTAGTTAGTAGCGCTAAAGCGCAACAACGTACAAATAGCTTGATGCCTGCTGAACTTTTCTGACAACAAAAAAATTCAACAGGCATCAATTAACACTTACTTCAGTTTAGAACAAACCGAGAGTTAAAGATTTGTCGATCGGGAAAATTGCCCCAATACCTAGCCACAGAGTTACCAAAGTACCAAATAAAAATACTGCGGTTGCTACTGGACGACGGAAGGGATTTTGGAATTTGTTGACGCTTTCAATGAAAGGCACCAAAATCAAACCAGCGGGTACTGCACTCATTAGCAATACACCCAGCAGTTTGTTAGGCACTGTACGCAAAATTTGGAATACAGGCCACAAATACCACTCAGGCAGAATTTCCAAAGGTGTGGCAAAAGGATCGGCAGGTTCGCCCACCATAGCGGGGTCGAGAACTGCTAAACCAATGCACAATGCGATCGTACCCATAATTACGATCGGGAAGGTGTACAACAAGTCATTAGGCCAAGCTGGTTCACCGTAATAGTTGTGACCCATGCCTTTAGCTAATTTGGCGCGTAATACGGGATCGCTAAGATCCGGTTTCTTAAGTACGGACATCTTTAAAAAGTGTGCTCCTCTGTCGAGATATGAAAAAACAGCAGTTAACTTCCGATCTTACAAGGGGCCAGAAATACCTTGCTTGCGAATCATCAGGAAGTGTAGCAGCATAAATACCGCTATCACCCAAGGCAGCACAAAAGTATGAGCACTGTAATAACGAGTTAGAGTGGCTTGACCAACACTGGAACCACCACGTAACAAGTCAGCAATCAATACACCAACTACGGGAATCGCTTCGGGTACACCACTAACGATTTTTACCGCCCAATAACCAATTTGATCCCAAGGTAAGGAGTAACCAGTTACACCAAAGGAAACTGTGGTGACAGCCAAAACCACGCCTGTTACCCAAGTTAATTCCCGGGGCTTTTTGAAACCACCAGTTAAATAAACTCGGAAAACGTGCAGAATCATCATCAGCACCATCATGCTGGCAGACCAACGGTGGATGGAACGAATTAACCAACCAAAGTTGACTTCATTCATGATGTACTGCACCGAGGAAAATGCTTCGGTAACAGTTGGCTTGTAATAGAAGGTCATAGCAAATCCAGTGGCGAACTGGATCAAAAAGCAAACTAAGGTAATCCCACCCAAGCAATAAAAAATATTTACGTGGGGAGGTACATACTTGCTGGTTATATCTTCCTCAAGTCCTTGGATTTCCAGGCGTTCCTGGAACCAGTTATATACTGCCGAGTCTTTTACCTGCTTAGTAAACATGAAGCAAGAGTTCCTAATCTAATGTATTGCTGATGTCGCGTTTCCCAATCTCCTGCTTTGAGGATGGGTTGATTTAAAAGCCAACCTTTGTCTGCTTTAGGGATAAAAATATTTGCCTCTCAGAACTGTAAGGCAAATACAGCCCATCTTTAATTTTATGCAGGTTGTTAGCTTAGTTGAGCATTGTATTCTCAGATCTTGCACTCTTGAGGCAGAGCCTCCATTCTTCGTTCCCAGGTTCAACCTGGGAATGAGTATTTGGGAGGTTCCACCTCCAGGAGTGCAAGATCTGAGTTTTATTCTCGATCCTTTAGGAAAGGATGAGCTTTGCTACGCTCTCACTTCTATTAAAAAAGTAACATAGTCGGACATTGGTTTTCTTGACACTCTCGCTGTTAATCCTGACGGATGTAAAGGAGATTCCTGATTCACTGAGCGACGCTTTCTGGTACCTTGTACCAACGAGTCTTACTCACTCTCCACAGGCTTAACGTCCCGTATGCCCTACGGTAGTTTATTGAATTTCTGTTTTCTCCCACCTTTGCCATAGCTTTGTTAGAGTGCAGTAAGGTATTTGGGGCAATCCTGGTTAAGGACTGGTGAACTTAGCCTTTTTGCTCGGCGAGTTCGCAGTTCACGGCTAATCTCGGATTTCCCGCTAATCATACTACCTACTTTTGAAATTGATTCGCACAGCGAGACCTGAGTTAATGGGTCGCAATTCATCTCCCGTTAAACTGCTCTGTAACGGGAGATGAATTGCTCTATCAAGATAATTTCCCCTGCGGATTTGGGCAAGGTAGGGGAGATGGAGAGGTGGGGAGGTGGGGAGCAAGAAAACTCTTACGGGCGGGTGAAAGCTGTTAATTCTTCTGCTGTGACTATACACTTATCTGCTCTCACCCGCCCCTACAAACTCAAAACTATCCCAATTCCCAGTCCCCAGTCCCTAGTACCTACCGTCTTCTACCAAAGCCACCGCTGCGGCTACCGAAGCCGGAGGTGCTGCGAGAGCGCCCACCGCTGCCGAAGCTGGAGGTGCCACCAGAACTAGGAGCAGATCTACCTGATTGTCTCAGAGTACTGGAACCGAAACCGGAACCTGTGGCTCTTTGTCCGGGGGTGGTGCTTCTTGGGCGATCGAATGTACCGCTCGAAGAAGGATAATTTCTCAGCGCACCTGTGGTACGGATATAAGCGGGGCGATTTCTCACAGCCGCTGGTGGTTGGTTATACCGTTGTTGGTAGCTAGTGGTAGCTTGGCTATAAGTATTACCATATCCACCATATCCAGTCATTACAGACATTCCAGGTTGATAAACTGGTGGTACATAGTATCTCGGCGCAAACAACATATTGCCCACTAAGTTACCTGCTACTGCACCTGCAAATGGTGCCCAGAAACCACCACTTTCTTGACGGACTATTACCGTTTGGGGTTGTCCGGTTTGCGGATCGGGCCGAGTTTCGGTGACTGCGCGGATATACTCAATTTTGAAGTCTTCGGGAATATGTAAGGATGTTTGACCGTTGTTTTCTACTTTCAGGTAACTCTTTTTGCCAGCGGAAATTTCTTCTGGTGTGAGTTGCGCCATTTGTAAGTCTGTGGTACGGAAGTTGGCGGGTGTTCCTGGTGGTGTGTTCAGCAACATCAGGCTGTATTCTCCGTTGGCATCGTTGTATCTTGCCTGTTGTACGGGGTATTCTCCGGCACTGATGCGGCTGGAAACTGTTCTAGCAGGGGCGCTCTGATTTCCTACTGGGGTGTTGGAAACTGTGTTTCCACCGCCGCAAGCTACGGTTGTCCAACACAAGGTTAATGAGAGAAAGAGTACAGTGATTTTACGCAGTGTCGATCGATTGATATTCATGCTGTTTTCAGGAACTTCGATTTGTGGTTAATCACTCTCTAGAGCTTAGTAAGAGCTTAGTAAAATTTGCTGACGATTTTCAAATATAGAACTATAGAGGGATGAGTTCTGGATAATTTTCCAATATTTGATCGTCGGTTAGTTCATCACTTAATCTGGCTGGAGACCAATGAACTTGGATGGCTCTTAGAGTCCTTTGATGATGTAAATTAATCAGAGCTTTTAAACCAGCTTTGAGAGCGTTAATCTCGGCAAGATCTGTTTCTAATTGAGGTACTTCACCTTCAAAGGCTACTGTGATCATAACAATTAAGTTACGAGTGACTGGGATTGATAATGGTTCGGTTTGTCCTACCTGTTCACCCGGGTCTGAGTCACTTTTGTAACGTTGAGCCGAGTCAGTAAATAAATAATTTACTTCATCGCCTGCTTCGCCTTCGTCCCAAAATACGTTTCCTTCATTGGCTGCCGATCGCCAATATATGTCATTTCGTAATAGACCCAGGCAAATTTCTTCTAATCCTTCACCTAAGACATCAATTTCACCTTCTGCATCAATAGCATCTCTACCAACTTGATTGAGTACGCCGATTAAGGGGGCGACTTCATCACCTGCTAAATGAATGAAAATCCGACAGACAACAAAGCGGGTGCGCCCCATCATTTTGTTCATGCGATCGCGCATATTGCTCATCACTTCACTTCACAACTACAGTGCCTTTAAGCTTATTTTAATTTATTTCCTCTGCCATTACTTCATTATTAGCTATGAGGAAAGTTTTTCACAAAATTTGATAGTATACTACTTTCTGGTAAAGTGTATTTTACCGATTTAACGGAAGTAAATTCATCAGGATCGACAATGTTAGAGGATTTTGCCCAATGTTTGCCAAAGTTAGGATGATTATATACTGGCAATGTTTGATCGCTTGAATTGCATAAAACTGTTTGAGTTGGAGCCTGAAAAAATTTCAATCTTTTGGGAATATTTAAACCGGGTTTCATTAATTTTATCTGAAATTTTTTGCTGAGATCTGCTATCAAAACCTCAGAGGTTTTTTTGATCCTTTTTTGCTCTTTTGCCTGCAAAATATTAGGATTATCAGCTAGTAACATTTGCAAATAACGCACAATATTTTTTTGAGTTTCTTCACTATCTAGAAAAGGCAATATAGCGGCGAATGCAGCACAAAATAATTGATTGTCGTTTGCCATTGCAAAGGTTAACATGGTGCGACGATGACCAACTTTGATGGTTGGTGGTTGGGATAAAGGTGAATATTTTTGCGCTATTTTATGGTAGGCATTGGCTAAAACGATGTGAGATTCATGGTCTAGGGGAGCGTCGATGATAATTTGAATTGTGGGTAATGTTTGATGAAAAAACTTTCTTACGTCTTCGGGAGTGAGGCGACGAATTTGTGTGCGATCGCCATCAGGACTCAAATCTAACCACTCACAAATTATCCCCTCCGTTTTTAACCCAAATCGAGATACAGAATGCAGTTTTGCTCCCGTTAAATTTGCTCCAGATAAATTAGCTTCAGTCCAATCAGCATACATTAATCTTGCTTCTCTTAAATCAGCATGAACCAAACTAGCATTGTATAAGTTAGCATTAGTTAAATCTGCTCCAGTTAAGTTAGCACCACTTAATTTAGCATCGCTTAAATCAGCCCAACGCAAATTGGCTCCGCGCAAATCTACCCAGCGCAAATTTGTTCCACTTAAATTTGCGCCACTCAAGTTACAAAAACTCAAATTTGCTTGTTTAAATTCAGCGTTTGTCACATTAGCACTACTTAAATCGGCTCTACTTAAATCTGTACCTTGCAGATTGGCTCCTTCTAAATTAGCGGCGATTAAAGAAGCACCTCTCAAGTCAGCAGAACTCAAATTAGCACGACTCAAGTTAGATTGTCTCAGTCTTGCTTCTCTAAGATTCGCATTATTGAGGTTAGCACCTGTCAGATTCGCTCTACTAAATTCAGCCCGAATTAATTCGGCTCTAATTAAGGTGGCTTCTACTAATTCTGCATCGCCTAAATTAGCCAAAATTAGATTGCAGACGTTGAGAATAGCATGATTCAAGTTAGCTTGAGATAAATCTGCTCCACTGAGCCTAGCCACATTCAACTTAGCGTAGCTTAGATCTGTTCTACTCAAATTTGCCCGACTGAGATTGGCGATACTTAAGTTTGCTTTACTTAAGTTTGCACCACTCAAGTTGACTCCGCTTAGTTGCGCTTCACTTAGATTAATTGCTGCAAAGTTACGTTCTCCATTTGCGTATCTGCTTAGTAATTCTTCTATTTCCATCTGGCTACCTTGCCATCAAACTGGGGACAATTGAATTAACTGAATCATTGGAGTTATATACTCCTAACTTTTATTTTAATTATGGATTACAGAAAATTCCGAATTTGATTATGAATTTAGAGATAAGAATTTCTCAGGAAATCAAAAATTAAATTTAGCGGTGGTAGCACTAATTTTGTATCCGGTATTTTATCTGGTAAGGTTTCCCACACATTATTCATTACAAAGCGTTTCCCGAAGTTCAAATCTTGATAAATATTTAAAGCTTGTTCGCTAGAGTTAGTCAGGGTAATTTGTGTAGGAGCTTTAAAAAATTCAATTTGACTGAGGTTTTTACTTAAGTAATTTCTCGGATTTATTTTATTGATACTTTCAATGGTTTGATTGATGTGATTATTAATTTTTTCTAATTCAATTCTCTCGGATTCCAGTAGCAAATAATCCCCGGCTTGTTTCTGGATTAATCGCAATATTAAAATAAGATTTTCTTGAATATTTTTACCATTTTCAAACGGACAAACAGCTAAATAAGCACTAACAAATAGCTGTTCATCGCTATCAATTCTTAAGATAATGGTAGTTTTTCTTTCGCCAACTTCAATATTAGCTGGACGGGCAAAGCTAGAGTATTCTTTGGCAATTTGATAATAAGTTGCGGCTAAATTGAAGTTAGCTTCCTGATCTAAAGAGGCATCAACAGTAATCCGAATTGTGGGGGATGTTTGATGAAAAAATTTGCTAGCTTCTTCGGCATTTAAACGATAAATTTGCGATCGATCTCCTTCTGGACTCAAATCCACCCACTCACAATTTATCCCTTCGCTTTTAATCCCAAATCGAGACACCGCATAGAGTTTAGCCCCAGTTAAATTTGCCCCAGTTAAATCTGCACCAATCCAATCTACCTGAATTAAATTAGCTTGAGATAAATCTGTATGCACCAAACTAGTATTCATTAAATTAGCATTACTTAAATCCGCGCCGCTTAAATTTGCGCCGCTTAGTTTGGCTTCGCTGAGATTCGCCCACCGTAAATTTACCCCACTTAAATCCGCCCATCTTAAATTCGCTCCCCGCAAATCTGCCCCGGTCAAATTCGCCATGCCTAAATTCGCTTGTCTGAGTTCTGCTCCACGTAAATCTGTACCGCTTAAATCCGCTCGGCTTAATTCCGCACCATGTAAATTTGCTTGTTGTAAATTAGCTCCAGTTAAACTAGTTCCTCGCAAATTTGCTTCACTTAAATTTGCCCCTCTCAAATTAGCTAATCTTAACCTAGCTTCTCCTAAATCTGCTCCGGTAAGGTTTGCTTCAGTCAAATTAGCGCTACTCAGTTCCGCCCGAATTAATTCAGTGCGAATCATTGCTGCTTGAAATAAATCCGCTTCCCGCAAGTCAGCCCTCGCTAAATTAGCTACATTCAGAATTGCCCCAGATAAATTTGCTTGGCTAAGATTTGCGCCACTGAGTCTGGCTACATTCAGTTTTGCTTGGTAAAAATTAACTTTGCTGAGGTTGGCTCCACTGAGATTCGATATACTCAAATTCGCTTCGCTCAAATTTGCTCCACTCAAGTTAATTCCACTAAGGTTCGCTTCCGTTAAGTTAATACCCGTGAAATCCCGGACTCCTTGGGAATATTTATTTAAAAATTCTTCTACTTCCATAAGACTACCTTAGAAACACCCAAATTTAAGGGGTAAAAATTTGTGTTGGGTTTTGCCAATAGCAAAATTAGGGAACTGCGGATTAATATTGGCATTTTAGACCCCGGATTAGACGCTAAACTGATATGTCACTACATTTTGCACCTATTTCCTGTTCTGGGGAATCGATGAAGATAATTTCTCCTTAAAATATAGAAGTTTTTTATACTTCTAGTTTCTCTATTAGGGGAGAAGCTAGGAAAGCATCTTTTGTGTTCATCTGTCAATTCTTAACCAGGAGTCTATCGTCAGCTATGATTTCCTGTAAGCTGGAACCATTCATTATATATATGGACTGGATATGGCTTTCTACGCTCAACTAAAAGAATTCATATTGGGTGAATCTTTACCAACTAGCGCTCACGCGGAAGAACGATTAAGTAAAGCCGCTGCGTTAGCAGTACTTTCTTCAGATGCTCTCTCGTCGGTTGCTTATGCTACTGAAGAGATTTTACTGGTTTTAGTGGCTGCGGGTAGTGGGGCACTGGGTTGGTCTTTGCCGATCGCCTCTGGAATAGTTATCCTACTGGTGATTGTAGTCATGTCCTATCGTCAGACTATCCGCGCTTACCCCAAAGGCGGTGGCTCTTATATTGTGGCTCGTGAGAACCTGGGTTTGTATCCGGGATTAGTTGCAGCTGCTTCCTTAATGATTGATTATATCCTCACAGTGGCAGTGAGCGTTTCTGCGGGAACTGCGGCTTTAACTTCTGCAATCCCCGCTTTGCAAAATTTTACAGTTGAACTGTGTTTGATTTTTGTATTTTTGATCATGGTAGCGAATTTGCGGGGAGTGCGCGAATCAGGTCGGATTTTTATGATTCCTACCTATACATTTGTCGTCTGTATTTTTATCCTGCTGATTATCGGGTTTTATCAAAAATTAACTGGTCATATTCCCCAAAGTTATCCGGTTATTCCCGCAAAAGAATCACTTAGTTTGTTTTTTGTTTTGCGAGCTTTTGCGGCAGGTTGTACAGCTTTAACCGGAGTAGAAGCAATTTCCGATGGTGTGTTAGCTTTTAAACCACCGGAATGGAAAAATGCTCGGACGACATTATTATATATGGGCGAAATTCTCTTAATTATGTTCTTGGGAATTACGCTATTAACTAATGCTTATCACATTGCCCCGGAGTCAGGACAAACAATTATCTCTTTATTAGGTAGGGAGATTTTAGGATATCATAATCCCTTTTATTACTTTATTCAAATTGCTACTTTATTAATTTTACTTTTAGCGGCAAATACGAGTTTTGCTGATTTTCCGAGATTATGTTACTTTTTGGCACGGGATGGATTTTTACCCCGACAGTTGGCTTTGTTGGGCGATCGCTTAGTCTACTCCAATGGGATAATTTTTCTCAGTATCTTTGCCGCAATTGTAATTATTGTTTTCCGGGGACAAGTCAACGCTGTGATTCCTTTATATGCGGTGGGTGTGTTTACTTCTTTTACTCTTTCCCAAGCGGGAATGGTACGCCATTGGTTTAAAGAAAAAACATCGGGATGGAAAGCAAGTGCTTTAATGAATAGCTTGGGCGCATTAGCTACTACATTAGTTTTGGGAGTAATAGTATCAACTAAGTTTTTTCTGGGCGCTTGGTTAGTTGTGGTGGCAATTCCTTTAGTGGTAATTCTCTTTATCAATATTCACAATCACTATCAATTTGTCGCTGACAGATTAAGTATTCAAGGATTTGCACCTAGCAATTATTTTATTCGCCGTCCTAAAGGAAACACGATCGCTCATCCTACAGTAGTAATTGTCGGTCAACTGCATCAAGGTACAATTGAAGCGTTAAATTATGCCCGGAGTATCGCAGATGAAATTGTCGCCATTCATGTGGATATTGGTTCTACCAATCGAGCAAAATTGCAGGAAAGATGGCAAACTTTGGAAGCAGATATTCCCTTAGTAATTCTAGATTCTCCTTATCGTTCCGTGATTTCTCCAATCGTTCAGTTTGTCGATGAATTTGAAAACAAACACCAGGGTCTTTTATCAACGGTAATTATTCCCGCTTTTGTAACGCGAAATTGGTGGGAAAATTTATTACATAACCAAACAACTTTATTTCTGAAGTTGGCTTTAAGAGCAAAAAAAGGTAGAGTAGTAACTACGGTGCGATATTTTTTGTAATTAGATTAGAGATGAATATTGGAATTGTTGGGTTAGGTTTAATTGGTGGTTCTTTGGCGTTGGATTTGCGATCGCTTGGTTATCAAGTTTTGGGTGTCAGTCGGCGCGAGTCAACTTGCCAAACTGCGATCGATCGAGGCATTGTTGATGATGCTAGCGTAAATCTGTCACTTTTAGCCGCCGCAGATGTGGTGTTTATTTGCACGCCTTTAGATTTAATTATTCCCACAATTGAACAATTAATTCCCCATCTTTCACCACAAACAATTGTAACTGATGTGGGTTCAGTTAAATCTCCAATTGTGGCAGATGCAGCCAAAATTTGGCCGAATTTTATCGGCGGACATCCAATGGCGGGAACTGCGGAAAGTGGGATAGAGGCGGCGCAATCTAATTTGTTTGTGGGCAAACCTTACGTATTAACTCCGGTAGAAAATACTACTCCTGAATCAGTAAAAATAGTCGGAGAAATTGTGCGATCGCTCCAAGCTAAATTTTACCTTTGTCGTCCCGAAGAACATGACAAAGCAGTGGCTTGGATTTCCCATTTACCAGTAATGATTAGCGCTAGTTTAATCAGTGCTTGCCTGAGTGAAAGCGAGAAGAATGTATTAGAATTAGCACAAAACTTAGCTAGTTCTGGGTTTCGGGATACAAGTCGGGTAGGTGGCGGAAATCCGGAATTGGGAGTGTTGATGGCAACCTATAATCAAGAGCAGTTGTTGCGATCGCTCCTTTCCTATCGCCAAACTCTCGACCAATTAATTACCTACATCCAACAAGGAAATTGGAGTTCTTTAGCGGATATACTCCAAAAAACGCAGCAAGCTAGACCCGAATTCTTAGCATCCAAGGATCTTTGAGCGAAGAAAGGCTCCAAGGCAGGTCAAAAAAGCTTTGCAGCCTCTAAATTATTTAAGCAAAAGAATTGCCATTCAATTGACACACAGCTGTAATCAAAGTGTCACACAGAATATCTAAAATCAAAAACGTAAGCAAAACAGTCTACTACTACTAAAGATAAGTCTTATGGAGTGTCTCCGGATCAGAGGTCACTACTTCCGAGATTAAGAACTATTGCCATCCCACCATAGAAAAGATCAGAGTTGAAGTTTCAGGAGAATGAGAAAAAATGGAAATTAAAGATACAAAACCTAACAATCAAGGAACTAAGAAATTTGCTATGCCCAGGGTATTCACTTATTTGTCATTAGTGCTATTAGGATCTGGAATTAGCTTGGCAGGTAGCAATTTATTATCACAAAGTAATCTGCCCTCCCGTGCTACTGATAAATCAGTTACCTCGAACATCGTAGCCCAATTACCATTTAATTCTGATAGCAATTTTGTCACTAGTGTAGTGCAGAACGTCGGGCCAGCAGTAGTGAGAATTGATTCTTCCAGAAGTGTTAGCACGAGAATGCCGAGAGGGATGCAGGAAGATCCGTTTTTTGGGGAATTTTTCGGTGGTCGCCAAATGCCAAATTATCCCCGATCGCGCCAAGTCAGCGAAACTGGTTCTGGGTTTATCATCAATTCTAACGGTCATATTTTGACTAACGCCCACGTTGTTTCCGGTAGTGATACCGTGAGAGTTACCCTGAAAGATGGTCGCGCTTTAACAGGTAAAGTGTTGGGTGCAGACTCGGTAACTGATGTAGCAGTGATCAAAGTTGATGCTCAAAATTTGCCGACAGTGAAGCTGGGAAATTCTGATAGTTTAAGACCGGGAGAATGGGCGATCGCGATCGGCAACCCCCTTGGTTTAGATAATACCGTGACTACAGGAATTGTCAGCGCCACAGGTCGCAGCAGTCGTCAAGTTGGCGTTCCCGATCAAAGAGTTAGGTTCGTCCAAACAGACGCAGCCATTAACCCTGGAAATTCCGGTGGTCCACTGTTAAACGCTGCTGGTGAAGTAATTGGCATCAACACAGCTATCATTCAAGGTGCTCAAGGTATTGGTTTTGCCATTCCAGTCAACACCGCGAAAAATATTGCTAACAAGCTAATTTCTGACGGTAAGGTGCAACATCCTTACTTGGGTATTCAGATGGTAGACCTGAGTCCTGAGATTAAGCAAAATATTAACAGCGATCCTGAACTCAATTTGAACGTCAATGAAGACGATGGTGTGTTAATTGTCCAAGTCGCGCCAAATTCCCCAGCCCAAAGAGCCGGATTACGTTCTGGTGATATTATCAGCAAAATCAACAATCAATCGGTGAAAGATTCTAACTCTGTACAACAGGCTGTAGATGCCAGCAGTGTTGGTGCTCGTTTGCCAATGGAAGTGCGTCGCAATGGGCAGAATGTTGATTTAGTTGTGCAACCTGGTGCTTTGCCTAATAGACAGCAACAGCAACAAGAAGAGTAAAGAAAGCCAGAGAACACAAACAAGTAAACTAACGTAAATTTGTTTCTTGGGATAGGTGTTTCGCCTATCCCTTTTGTATGATTAAGGAGGAAGCCATTCTAACTATTAACGCTTTCAGGGAATTTGTGGTGTACCTATTCAGATATCTGGAAAACAGATCGAGATCTTTTTTAATCGGGTTAAGTATTTTACTCGTAATTGCGATCGGGGTTATTGATTACCTAGTCTCACCTGATATTGCTTCAATATTTTTTTTGATTCCTGTGGCTTTAGTTAGTTGGTTTGTCAGTGAAAAATTTGGGATATTAATATCTTTTGCTTGCGCTACAGTTTGGTTTTCAATTCATCAATTAAAAAGCGAAATTACCTTACAAAATTATCTCCCTTATTGGAATGCTTTGATCCGGTTAGCCTTCTATTTGACAGTAAACTATCTGCTTGCGGAATTACATAACGCCCGGAAAAGAGAAAGCAAATTAGCCAGAACTGATGAAAGAACTGGCGTGGCTAACCGAAAATTATTTGTCGAGTTGGCTAGCATGGAGTTGAAGAAGTCGCGGCGTTATGGTCATCCTTTTACAGTAACTTATATCGATTTAGATAATTTTAAAAATCTTAATGATTACGGTGGTTATAAAGTTGGCGATCGGGTTTTACAAGTAGTAGCACACACTATCAAAAATACCGTGCGCGAGACTGATATTGTGGCTCGAATTGGTGGGGATGAATTTATTATTTTCTTGCCCGGTTTAGCTTATGAACCTGCTCAAATAGTTATTAATAGAGTCCGCAATGTACTTTTAGAAGTTATGGAAACAAATCTTTGGCCTGTAACTTTTAGTGTCGGTGCTATTACTTATATTAATTGTCCAGAAACCGTTGATGAAATTATCGAAAAGGCTGATTATTTAATGTATGTTATTAAGAATAAAGGTAAAAATACCACTGAGCATATTACGGAAATTTGAATCAATTATTGAGTCAAGTAACGACTGAAGTCGTTACTACGAACTGATGAGATTTAAGAGTTGGGAAATAGGAGGGAAATTGCTAGCATCCCAAATAAGCCGAGAAGAGCAACGGAAATTATTGCTAAAAATGTTGTTGGCATACTGAATAGTAAATCAAAAAAATGCCGAGCGCCAGAATTAATTACCTCGTGATCAGGTTCAACCTGGTCACGAGAAACAAATCAAAAAAATGCCGAGCGCCAGAATTAATTAAAAATGAATTTGACAGTCTTAAGTTAACAATTAGATGTGACAAAGTGATGATTTTTTTGTGTCAAAGTTATGACTTAAGCTAAAGGTAGAAAGAAGCGAAATGTACTACCTTTACCAAGTTGGCTTTCTACTTCAATTCGACCGCGTTGTAGTTCTACTAAGCGGCGAGAGATTGCTAAACCTATTCCGGTTCCTCCAGAATATCTGGCTCTGGAACGATCGGCACGCCAAAAACGCTCAAATACATGAGGTAAATCTTGTGGGGAAATTCCTTGTCCTGTGTCAATTACGGCAATCCAAAGTTTACTAGGTTCAGTCCAAACCCGCAAGGTAATTGTACCTTGGCTTGTGTAGCGAACGGCGTTTCCCAATAGGTTGACTAAGATTTGTTCTACACGATCGATATCTGCTAATACTAAAGGTAATTGTGCCGGACATTGCAGACGTAAAATTGGGCCATCTTCTAATAATTGGTCAGCGAATTTTTGCACTAACGACTCAAATAAAGGTCGTAAATTCACAGGCTGTAAATTAATTGGTAAGTATCCGGCTTCAGCTTTAGAAAGTTCCTGTAAATCATTAACTAATCTTTCTAAGCGCTTGGTTTCTCTGGCTAATTGCTGATAAATTTCTGGTGATGGTTCTATTGTGCCATCTGCCAGTTCTTCTAAATAACCGCGAACTACTGTTAACGGTGTGCGTAATTCATGTGATAAGTCACTGACTAATTCTCGGCGGCGTACTTCCACACCTTCGAGACTGGAAGCCATCTGATTAAAACTAGTTCCTAGTTGATTAAGTTCAGGAATTTCTAAGGAAGGTACTCGTTCCTCTAAATGTCCAGTGGCAAATTTTTGGGTAATTTCTTCCATTTGATTTAATGGTTGAACTATGCGCCGAGATACCCAATAACTTAATGCGCCAGCAGCAGTAGCGCCAGCTAAAACTGACCAAAAAGTGCTCCGACTCCAAGCAATTTCAAATCCTTGAATTAGTCGAGTTCGGGCGTAACGGATTTGGTAGCCGTCACCTTCTAGTTCTTGTAAATGAAGAATAAATATTCCGGGTGATGAGATTTTGCCAATAATTACTAAGCTGAGTACTCCCACCATCATTACTAGGAAGTGGGAGAGGAATAAACGCGATCGCAACCCAACTTTGGTCATTCGATTTTAAATTTTAGATTTTAGATTTTAGATTGATTCTACAAATAAATTTAGCAAGTTTTAACCGGGAGCATCCCAATTTGGCAAATATATTGGTAGGGGCGAAGCATTCCGGTAGTAAATTTATCGTTTTAACTAATAACTTATCTGCCGGAATGCTTCGCCCTTACAAAATCGGGATGCTCCCGTTTTAACCGGGGTCTTCAAATTTGTAACCCACACCAATTACTGTTTTAATAAAGGTGGGATTTGCTGGGTCTGGTTCAATTTTTTTTCGCAGTCTAGCGACGTGGGTATCGACTACTCGTTCATCACCAAAAAAGTCATCTCCCCAAAGTTTATCTATTAATTGAGTCCGGTTCCAAGCGCGATTCGGTTGACTAATAAAAGTGCTTAACAAGTTAAATTCTAAGGTGGTTAAGTCTAAAGTTTCTGATTCATTAGGATGAAGTTGTCGCTGGGCGATTCGCTGGTCTATATCCACAGTAAAATGAGGTGTGCGATAGACTAAACTGTTGCCTCCTTGTCGTAAACTGCGCCGCAATAATGCGCGAACTCTAGCAACTAATTCTCTGGGACTAAAGGGTTTAACTAAGTAATCATCTGCGCCTGTGGATAAGCCAATTACGCGATCGATCTCTTCTCCTTTGGCAGTTAACATTAAAATATAAGGGTCTTTTGGCCCTGGTTTTTGGCGAATTCGGGCGCAAACTTCTAAACCATCTAACCCCGGTAACATTAAATCTAAAATAATTAAATCTGGTTGCTGCTGTTGAAAAGTTTGTAATGCACTCAATCCATCGCGGCTTTGGTGACAAGAAAACCCTTCATTTTCCAGAGTTAATTGAATTAATTTAGCTATTTCCGGTTCATCTTCGACTATCAGAATTTCCATTGACCAATTTACCTAAAAAAACCATATTATCAAGTAAGGTGGAAATTGACCACCCTACTTTTTACCAAGACAATCTTTTAAGAAGAAGCTTCCTGCAATTCACTCAGACGTGCTAAAACTTCTTTACTATGAATTGATGGGTTAACTCCTGTGTAAATTTCCCGGATTACTCCATTGGGATCAATAATAAAAGTGTGACGCATCGAAAGAGCTCCTAACCAAGAACCATAGCCTTTACTCACTTTGCCATCGGTATCAGCAAGTAAGGGAAATTTTAATCCTTCTGAATCACAAAATTCGGCATGGGTATTTACAGAATCAGCGCTAACACCAATTATTTGGGTATTTATTTGTTGGTATTTTGGCAAATCTTGTTGAAATCTCCGGGCTTCTAAAGTGCAACCAGAAGTAAAGTCTTTGGGATAAAAATAAAGTACTACCCATTTACCACGATAATCTGTGAGTGATACTTCACCATCGCCTGTGTTTGTGGGTAATGTGAATGTTGGTGCGGGTTGATTTAAAGGAGGAAGTTTTCCGCCAAGGGCATCTGCACTGGGAATAAAGTTAAACCAAGGAACTAAGGCTAAACAAAGAACGAGTAAGACGCGAAAAAGGTGACGATGGAGTTTCATTGGGAAAAGAAAGGACGCTACTTTAAATAATTTTACAATCTTCTATTAAATTTGCTTAAACATTGTAGGGTGCGTTAACGCAGTGTAACGCACCATTTATTATTGGAGCGGATCAAGAAAAATCCAGTTAAACAGAAAAGCTACAGATGCTTTGTAGGAGAGGGTTTTGACTTCAATCTGATTGCTTTGCATTCAAAGGTTTTGGCCCCTCCCGCCCCTACAGATTTGTATCTATTATTTACGTAAACGATATAAAGTGCGTCAAATACTACGATTTTAGGTAAGGAAAAATAATTTTTAGGTTCTGACGCACCCTACGAAGTATAATTGCGCCTCTGTGATTTCAAAAATGTAGCTTTGCCAAATCAAGTCAGATAAAAAAGATAAATTTGATTTGTAATTGCCAATCTTCGTCTTGTCGCCATAGTTGAATTTCCCGAATGAATTCGCGAAAATAAAATCTGCGTTCTGATTCCGATAAGTCTTGCCAAAATTGAGGAATAGAAACAGTTTGGGCGGTTTCGCGCAAATTTACTGGGGGTAATTCTGCTAGTTTTGATTGCAGTTGAGCAATTTCTGTGCGGAGTTTGTAGGCACGAATTTGGGATGTTTCTTGGTCTAAAATTCCTTGTTGAATTAAGTTAGGTAGTTGGCTGAGGATTTGCTGCTTTTGAGCGATCGCACTTGCCAAATTTTTCTTCATTTCTCCCATGTCTGGTAATTGCATTTGAGCAACTGCTTGCGGCAAATCTCGGCAGATAAGTTGAATAGTTTTATCTAAGATTTCCTGATATGAAATTGCTCGACATTTAGGTGATTTAGGGCAGTTAATTGGGCGTAAATAAAGATATTCCTTGTCTTTTCTAGGTGTGGTGACTCTGGCGATATTCATATTCGATCGACATTCGCCACAAACAACTAATCCGGCTAAGGAACGAGGCGCACTGGCGGTACGGGGAGACATTCGTTGATTGCGGCGTAAAAGGCGATCGATCTGTGCTGCTTCTTCTCTGGAAATTATGGCAGCATGAGTATCAGAAATAATTTCCTGATTTTGATAAGCTAAATCGCCTCGATAAACGGGATTAATTAACCAACGTTTTCCGGTAGATACTGATATTTTTTTCCCATATTTCTTGGCTAAATAACGAACTGCTCCTCGCAAAGAACCAAAGAGTAAAAATTGCTCAAAAAAGTAGCGAACTACAGGAGCAGAACTTTTATCTATGATATATTTATCTTTACCTCGGCGATAACCATAAGGGGCTTTGCCCGGGGGAGGTAAGGCTTTTAAACGATTGCGGGCGTGTCCTTGTTTTAAGCGGCGACTGCGTTGGGTATTTTGAATTTCTTGTAATAGTTTGAGTAAGTCAATTTTGCTGTTTTGCGAAACGGGAGATTTTTTTTCTTCTAGAATCAATTTAATCCCAAGGGATTCGATTTCTTGCAGGCGATCGCACACCTCCTGTACAGAATCTCCTAAGTCTGCTAAACTGCGAATTAGTAAATTTTCTGGGGGTTCAGTTTGGCTGTCGATTAAGAGTTTCTGGAGTTGTTGTCTTCCTCCTAAATCTTGGTAAATTCGCTCTACTTCTGGGGGAAAAATAGATGTTTCGGGTGTTGCTTCCCATAGAGGATCGCTGTAAATATAAGCAAGGTTTTTTACCATTGGCTTATCTAGGTAGAATTAGGGAAAAAGTAATTTTTAAACTGGTTAATTAATCAAACCTGACTCAATTCTATAATGTTACCATCAGGATCTTGAGTGAACAGGGCTGTCCGACCGGAAGCACTGACTTGAAAAGGGCAATTATGAGCGATTAATTGTTGTTTGGCAGCATCTAAGTCAGTAACAGAAAAAGCTAAATGGCGATTGCGTCCCCACTTTTGAAAATCTACCATATCTGGGACTATTTTTTCGCTAACAATTAGGTGGATTTGGAAGTTACCAATTTCATACCATTCACCGGGAAATTTTAGCGATCGCTCTACTTTGGATAGTCCTAAAATTTTTCCATAGAAATGTTCAGATTGTTCTAGGTTAGCAACGAGAATAGCTGCGTGAAGGCTTTGGGTAATCTGCATGGTCGAGCGAGTTATACTAAGTAGCGGTTAATAAATTTATTCCTTGATCCAAAATCGGGAATAATACTAATTTATCATCATTTGAGCAAGTTGCGGTATCTACACAAAGAGGTGTTTAATAACACATAAGATCCAAAATCAGCAAGTGTTTCTATGGTTGAGCTAAAGTTGCAGCCGAGCGGTTGATGAGTAAATTATTAAGAAAAATTAGAGGAAGATAAAAATGTGAGTAGAGGTGAAGGTGATTAGATACAATGTTAAACTGAACATGAATTTATTCGGGAATCAGTGCTAGATTACTAAATAACGCCTGAACCGATAAAATTCTAGGGGTGTGAATGATTAACTTTATCTAGAAAGGTGTAATTATGTCAGAAATTAGCAAGGAGGAAATGCGGGAAAGACTGGGAAACATTGACCAGATCCGCGATATTATTTTTGGCCCTCAGTTGCGAGAATATGATAATCGCTTTGAGAAGATAGAATCTGACATTTCTCTGTTACAGCAAGAGATGCGCGATCGCATCGATCAGGTAAAGACAGTTGTATCTACAGAACTACGTTCAGCATTTGATTCTTTAGAGAAAAAGCTCAGATCTATTAGTTTAAGTTATCAAGAGGAAATTAGCGATTTACGACAACAACTCGATCGAGTCAATAAAAAGTTTACTAATGCTGTAGAAGCACTGGATCAAAATCTTGACAGCCAAAGTAGTTCAATTCGCAAAGAACTAACAGAAAGTAGAACTAAATTACAAGAAGATGTTCGGACTTTGAGAATTCAAGTTTTTGAAGAATTAGAGCGGCGTTTGTCATCAATGAGAGATGCGAAAGTTTCTAAAGATGATGTAGCAGAAATTTTGTTTGAATTAGGAATGCGACTGAAAGGAAATGAATTTGTGCCGCAGTTAAAACAAGCTGTAACAGTAGATGATGATGTTTACGCGGATATCCCAATTATAGAACAAAGCAAAAGATGGGAATAATCTAAAACTAACGAGTTGAAAGCTGACGAGATAAGTTTTCAACTCCCGATTTTGGGTACGTAGCTAACAATTAGAAGCAGAGGTTGTTACTTATGAGCTTATCTCAAGAAAATCCAGCTGAAATCAATCAGCTGGAATCTTTTGTTTCTCAGTCTAATCACCTTAACCAAGAAACAGAAGTTGAGGTAGAAAAGCTAGTCAACTTATTACTTGACTTAAAAATTATGCGACAAGATAAGTATA
This sequence comes from Floridaenema aerugineum BLCC-F46, assembly GCF_041929345.1. NCBI lineage: Bacteria > Bacillati > Cyanobacteriota > Cyanophyceae > Aerosakkonematales > Aerosakkonemataceae > Floridanema > Floridanema aerugineum. Next base: position 8,056 of record NZ_JBHFNQ010000112.1, on the reverse strand, counting down.
GTAATGAGTTAATTAGTGATAGTAGGGAGTTAAATATAGGCTCAGGAATTGCCCCACAGGATATAGAAATAGATAATTCAGATAAAGTAAACGAGGAAAATTTACTAACGGATAGAAGCGAAACATTAAATATCAAAACAGAAGTCGATCGACAGGATATAGAAATAAATAATTCAGATAATTCAGATGAAGAAAAGGAGGAAGATTTACTAACTGCTATGCCAGCAGCTAGAGAAAAGCGAACCGAGAAATTAAACTTAGTTTCAGAAATGAAGCAGGAATTAGAAGTATCTAAACCTGCGGCTTCATTGCTGGAATATTATGATGATAATGTAGAAGAATTATACGATGCTTATAAACGGTTGCAAGTTCTTTTATTAGAACCAGAGTTAGCAGAAATGCAAGCTTTGATTGGCAAATTTGAACAAAAACAGGCTAATATTGAGCAAAAACTTTATCAACCGGACGAATTAATTAATTTACTTTTGCCGATAATTTCTGAGTTACTTAATCGAAAGATTAATGATTCAGAGCAATCAAAACAATCATTAATCAATTCTATAACTCCGATCGTTCATGAATTAATTAAAGCCAAAAATCAGGAGGATAAAGAGAGCATGGCTGCTGCTATAGCATCTGCTATTCCCGGTGCAATTTCTTTAGAAGTTCGCCAAGAACCGCAGAAAATAGCTTTAGCAATTGCACCGGAAATAGCAGTAGCGATTAAGGAGCAAATTAAGTTAGATCCAGAAGCGATGATTGAGGCTATTACCCCAATTATCGATCGAGTGATTGAGAATAAAAGAGAAGAAGATAAAGAAGCCTTAATTAAGGCGATTGCGCCTTTACTTCCACCAGCAATTTCCCAACAAATACGCAATTATCCCCAAGAAATTGCACAAGCGATCGCGCCGGAATTAGCAGAAGCAATTAAAGAACAAAAGAAAATAGATGAAAATGCTATTTCCAAAGCACTAGCATCAGAAATGGGGAAAGCGATTAAAGAACAAATAGTTTTGGAACGAGATGCAATGGTAGATGCTCTCTACCCGGTGATTGGTAGCACTATTAGCAAATACATGGCGGATGCGATTCGATCGATTAATGAAAAAATAGAGAATACTTTAAGTTTTGAAGGAATAAGTCGCAAAATTCGCGCCAAAATGCAGGGGGTTTCGGAAGCAGAACTAATTCTTAAAGAAGCTATTCCTTTTAAGGTTCGTGCTGTATTTTTAATTCACAAAAGCTCAGGTTTATTAATCGCAGAAGCTCAACCAGAGGAGAAAGAAAAACTAGAATCAGATATGGTAGCTGGGATGCTCACAGCGATTCGGAGTTTTGTGAATGATTGTATTGCTCGATCGGGAGATGTTTCGGAAATTGATGCGATCGATTATGGCAATTCTAAAATTGTTTTAGAAGTAGCAGGATACTGTTATTTATCAGTAGTAACTCAAGGGAAAACTCCCCAATGGTACATTCGCAGAATGCAGCAAACTCTCTACAATATTGTGCAAATTGCTGGTAACGAAATAGAAACTTTTGCGGGTGATCCTGATAGTATTCCTGAAAAAGTTCACGAACTTTTATTAGGATTAATTAAAATCGGTGAACCAGGTGCAAAACGTCAAGCTTTGCGACCTTCTGGACTGTTAATTGTTGCTTCTTTACTGTTGGGTGCAATCATCTTACCTTGGGGATACTGGCAATATCGTGAAAGCACAGATCGCCGTTTAGAAAAAGATGTAGTTCAAGCTTTAGCATCGACTCCAGAATTAGCCGTTTATCGTTTAGAAGCGCGGGTTGATGATGGAAAATTGCAGCTTTTGGGAAATTTACCAAATCAGTATCTCCGCACCAAAGCTGAAGAAATAGCCAGAAAAATTGCTCCCAATCAGTTGTTAGAGAACCAAATTATCGCAGTGGAATTACCTCCTAATCCTGTGGATATAGCCTCGGAAATTAAACGGGTAACTTCTACTTTAAATCAAATCAATGGAGTAACCGTTTATTCTCTATATTCAAATGGTAAAGTACTGGTTAAGGGAACGGTATCTCAAATTGAAGATGGGGAAAAAATTACTCAAGCATTCAAACAAATTCCGGGGGTAAAAAGTGTTACTAATACGGTGCAAGTTCAACCGCAAGCGATCGCAACCCGCATCTATTTTGATTCAGGATCGGCAGAGTTAAAAGCAGAGAATAAAAACAAAATTTGGCAAATCAAAGCTTATTTGAATAAATATCCAAACTTGTCTTTGAGAATCATGGGTTATAGCGATCCTATTGGTTCTCCCGATACTAACCTTAAGTTAGCACAAGCCCGTGCAGAAACAGTTAAAAATGCTTTAATTACTCAAGGGATTGATCCAAAAAGATTGCAAGCTCTAGGAACACCTACACCCCCTTTGGGTGTAGACTCTCAAAAACCATTATGGTTAGCTAGATGTGTGGAATTTCAACCAGTGGTGTCGCAGCAAATCAGTGAATAACTATGTCTACCATCTCGAAGAAAATTTGTTTAGTGGGTGATTTTGGGGTTGGAAAAACCAGCTTGATTCGGCGGTTTGTCGAACGGGAATTTAGCGATCAATATCTTTCAACTGTGGGGGTGAAAATTTCTCGGAAAACTATTGAATTAGCCAAAACTCCTGAACAGAAAGTGGAAAATTTACAATTGATGATTTGGGATTTAGAAGGTCATACTAAATTTAAAGCGATCGCACCTTCCTATTTACAAGGAGCTAGCGGCGCAATTTTAGTTGCAGATGTTACCCGCCAAGAAACAGTCGATCGGTTAACGGAACATTTAAATCTATTTTTGTCAATAAACCCGAAAGGATTTATTATCATTGCTTTTAATAAATCAGACCTATTTGATGAGGAGAAAATGGAGAAATTACTTACTACTTATGACTTTAGCGAGCAGGTGCGAGTCTTATCTACTTATGCCACTTCCGCAAAAACAGGTAAAGATGTCGATCTCATCTTTGAAAAACTAGCTCACAAAATAGTTTTTCCCGAATAAACTATCGGCTGGTTAAACAAAGAAAAAAATATTACCCAGAGTTTTATGTTCATGTAAATATTCAGGAATTCCCCTATGAAACCATCAAAAATTGAGCAGATTTTTCAACAAAAATTGACATCTATAGACTATTTACTAATAGACGAAAATTTTAAAGTAGTCGAAATATCAGCGGGAGTGCAAAAATTTACCGAATTTGACTCAGAAGGAATTTTGGATAAAGATGTTAGTGAAGTTTTCCCCGAATTAGTCGGAGTAGAAGACATACTTAGGGAAATTTTACAAGGCGATCGCCTGGATTTTGATTACAAAGGTATTGCGCGTTTAACTAGCTCTAATTCAACTTTATACTTTGACCTTTATATTATCAAAAACGCTGAGATTATGAATAATCAATTACTCATAATCTTAGAAAATGTTACAGAAAAAATGCTCCTAGAGCAAACTTTAATTCAAAGAAACAATGAATTAGAACTGTTATTCAGTAAGCTATCCGCTTCTAACCAATACATCGATAAAATTATCGGTTCAATGGCAGATGCTTTAATAGTTACTAACCAAGCTGGAAAAATTAAAACTATAAATAAAGCAGCTGAAAATTTATTTGAATATAGTGAAACCGATTTAATTAACCAACATATATCTATTATTATTAGCGATCGTGAAGGTCAAATAAAAATAATTAACGAAGCAGTATTATCTACAGGTGAATGCTTGTCAGATATTGAATTAGTTTGTCATAGTAAAACGGGAAAACAACTTAATGTAGCCTTTTCTTGCTCTAGTATTCCCACAGAAATGCCCGGAATTAAAGATTTTTTATATATTGGTAGAAATATTACAGAAAAACAAATAATTGAACAGGAAAGAAGGCGGATAGAAAAACGTTTAGTTGCCCAGTATTTTATTAGTCGTTACCTTTCAAATTGCAACAATCTTAAGCAAGCATTACCAAAAATTCTCCTTTCATTATGTGAAACTTTAAGTTGGGATATAGGCGAATTTTGGCTACCAGAAATAAACTATGATAAGTATCAATTAGAATGTTTAGAAATTTGGTTTAAACCATACCTAAAAGTTGCCGAATTTATTGAAGTAACTAAGCAAACAGTTTTTCAATTAGGTGAAGGTTTACCGGGAAAAGTTTGGCAAACAGGTGTTCCTCAATGGAGCAGTGATTTAGTTAATGATGCTAACTTTGTGCGCTCGCAACTTGCAGCAAATTATGGACTATCCAGCGCTTTTGCATTTCCGATTCTTCATGAAAAGGAAGTTTTAGGAGTGATGTGTTTTTTTAGCTGCCAGCGTCAAGAATGCGACGAACACTTATTACAAACAATGGTAACTATTGGCAATCAAATTGGACAATTTATGCAACGGCAAAGAGCAGAATTGGCACTGCGCTATGAACAAGAGCAAACCGAACATTTGTTGCTGAATATTTTACCGTATAAAATCGCCCAAAGATTAAAACATCACCCCAGCACTATTGCTGATTATTTTAGTGAAGTTAGCGTAATGTTTGCTGATATTGTTGGGTTTACAGAGCTTTCTTCGAGAGTATCGGCAACGGAACTGGTAGAAATATTAAATGAAATTTTTTCGGAATTCGATCAATTAGCAGAAAAACATAACTTGGAAAAAATTAAAACAATTGGCGACGCTTATATGGTAGTAGCAGGGTTGCCAAAAACGCGGGAAGATCACGCGATCGCGATCGCAGAAATGGCGCTCGATATGCAAGCATCAATTGCTCAATATAATGAAGAAACCAACAACTCTTTAAGTATGCGAATAGGCATTAATAGCGGAGATGTAGTTGCAGGTGTAATTGGGACAAAAAAATTCACTTATGATTTGTGGGGTGATACAGTTAATATTGCTAGTCGCATGGAATCTCATGGATTGCCAGGAAAAATTCAAATAACAGAAGCAACCTATCAATATTTGCGCGATCGCTACTTAATTGAACAACGCGGATATATCGAAATCAAAGGTAAAGGAGAAATGCTCACCTATTTCTTAACTGGGAGAATTTAAAATGTCCCAAAATAATCCCCAATTAACCCCAGATGAACTCCAAGAATGGCAGAAGAAAATTACTATTGCTAACCTGCATAACATTTTCTGCCACTGCCGTAAGTGTAACAAAGAATGGGTAGCATCCACTGAGGAAAACTGTAGTTGTGGAAGTACAGAAGTTGAACGTATTCTTTGCTGGCAATTTCCTGATGACTAACACCTCCAGATCCCCGACTTCTTCAAGAAGTCGGGGATCTGGACTGAATCACCCGATCGGGTGATCCTATTGTAGGACGACGAGAAACAGAAAAATTTAGGAAGCTTATGTAATAATAACCAAGCGAGTTTGAGCAACGTATGAAAATCATTAAACTGCAAACACTAAGAGGGCCAAACTACTGGAGTATTAACCGACACAAACTAATTGAAATGTGGCTGGATCTCGAAGAAATGAACGAAATTTATTCTCACGAGATTCCCGAATTTTATGAAGGATTAATTCAAATTTTACCTAGTTTAGAAGAACACTTTTGCTCACCTGGACATCGCGGAGGTTTCCTCAAACGAGTTAAACAAGGAACATTAATGGGGCACGTTATTGAGCACGTCGCCTTAGAATTACAAACTTTAGCCGGAATGCGAGTTAAATTCGGTCGCGCCCGGAGTACTGCCAAACCAGGAGTTTATCGCGTAATATTTGAATATCGCCAAGAAGCCGCAGGTCGCTATGCAGCCAAAGCCGCATTAAGATTAGTAGAAAATATTATCGCTCGCGGTTACTATCCCGAAAAAGAACTAAAACTAGACTTAGAAGATTTAAGAAAATTAAAAGCAGAAACATCCCTTGGTTTAACTACTGAAGCTATTTTGAAAGAAGCAGAAGCCCGGAAAATTCCTTGGACAGAATTACCAGCGAGAGGTATTGTTCAACTAGGCTACGGCATTCATCAACGACGCATTGTTGCCGCCCAAACTAGTAACACCAGCTTGTTAGGAACTGAACTTGCTTGTGATAAAGAAGGCACAATTACTATGTTGCGGAAAGCGAATTTGCCTGTTCCCAAAGGCAAAGTAATTTATCGTTTGCGTCAATTAGAAAATGCCATTGAAGAAATTGGTTTTCCCATTGTAATTAAACCTTTAGATGGCAATCATGGCAGAGGAATCACTTTAAATATTAACTCTTGGCATGATGCCGAAGACGCTTATGATTTGGCAAAAAGTGAATCCAAATCCGGCGGAGTGTTGGTAGAAAGATATTACAAAGGACGCGATTTTCGCGTATTAGTAATTAACGGCAAAGTTGTCGCCGTAGCGGAAAGAGTACCCGCCCATGTAATCGGAGATGGTAAATCAACAATTGCCGAATTAGTAGCGCAAGTTAACAAAGATCCGCGTCGGGGTGATGGGCATGAAAATATCCTGACTCGGATTACAATTGATGAACATAGCGAACAAGTTTTAGCCCAACAAAAATTAACTTTAAATAGCATTTTGGAAAAGGGAGAAATCTGCTATTTAAAAGCAACTGCCAACTTGAGTACTGGGGGAACTGCGATCGATCGCACCGCAGAAATCCACCCCCAAAATGTTTGGATTGCTCAAAGAGCAGCGAGAATTATCGGTTTAGATATTGCCGGAATTGATATTACTTCCCCGGAAATTTCTCGCCCATTAACCGAAGTAGATGGCGTAATTGTGGAAGTCAATGCTGCACCCGGATTAAGAATGCACTTGCAACCAAGCGAAGGCACACCGCGCAACGTTGCTGCACCGATTTTGGATATGTTATATCCGCTCGATCGACCCCATCAAATCCCCATTGTTGCCGTCACAGGAACTAACGGAAAAACTACTACAACTCGCTTAATTGCTCACATTTTCCGCCAAACCAAAAAAACCGTAGGTTACACCACCACAGACGGCACTTATATCGGTGATTTCTTAGCAGAACCGGGAGATAATACTGGCCCACAAAGCGCCCAATTAATATTACAAGATCCCTCGGTAGAAGTGGCAGTTTTAGAAACAGCTAGAGGTGGGATTTTGCGGTCTGGTTTAGCATTTTCTCAATGTGATGTTGGGGTAGTGTTGAATGTTTCAGACGACCATTTGGGATTACATAATATTAACACTTTAGAAGACATGGCTCATGTTAAAAGTGTGATTGCGGAAGCAACTAGTCCCAATGGTTTTGTAGTATTAAATGCTGACGATCCATTAGTAGCAGCAATGGCAAAAAGCGATCGCCAAAAAGCGAAAGTAACTTACTTTTCAATGGATCGTTGGAATCCGACAGTTTGGGAACATATCAAAAATGGTGGAGTCGCCGCAGTTTATGACAATGGTTACATAACTTTCCTTTCCGGCGAAAATGTAATTCAAGTCGAACTTGCGGTGAATATTCCCTTAACTTTGGGCGGAAAAGCACCTTTTATGATTGCCAATGCTTTAGCTGCTTCTCTTGCTGCATATATCCAAGGCGTGAGAGTGGAAGATATTAGCACCGCTTTACGAACTTTCCGCGCTTCAGTGGAACAAACTCCCGGAAGAATGAACTTAATTAATTGGGCAAATTTCCACATTTTATTAGATTATGCTCATAACCCAGCAGGTTATCAAGCATTGGGTCAATTTGTGGGGAATTGGTCAACAGGAGAACGCATCGGTGTAATAGGCGCTCCAGGCGATCGCCGTGACCAAGATTTACATAAACTAGGAGTATTAACCGCCCAAATTTTCGACCGAGTTATTATCAAGGAAGACGAGGATAATCGCGGTCGTAATCGTGGGGAAGTTGCAGCTTTAATTGCAGAAGGAATTAAGCAAGAAAAGCCTGATTTTGCTTACGAAATAATTTTGGATGAACAGACTGCGATCGAAACAGCTTTACTCAAAGCTACCGAAAATAGTTTAGTAGTAATTTTGCCCGATAAAGTCGATCGCGCCTTAGATTTACTCAAACAACCCGCTATGATCTAGCAGTACGTTGTTGCGCTTCAGCGC
>NZ_JBHFNQ010000111.1:0-22489 GCF_041929345.1 Floridaenema aerugineum BLCC-F46 | reverse complement strand
AATTTTACAAACGGATGGAACAGCCGTTTCTGCTAGCGGAGGGGAGGTAAGTCCAAAGGGCGGTCGCAAGTCCGTTCTTTGGCACTCCCCTATGAAGTTAGAAGCCCCAACTATACCGTAGGTTAGTTGGGGTAGTTCACTTTCCTTATGAACTAGCAGCGGTTAGTTCTGCTAACCGCTGCTGCTGATCTTGAGAAATACAAGCTTGAATTGTGTCTTCGATATCCCCTTCCAGAAAGCTGTTCAGGGAAAAGTTTTGGTTCAGGCGATGGTCAGTCACCCGGTTATCTTTGTAATTGTAGGTGCGAATTTTTTCCGATCGAGAACCAGTACCAACCTGCTTCAAGCGCATCGAAGATACTTCCTCTTGCTGTTTCCGCAGTTCCATTTCATAAAGCCGAGCCCGCAAAATTTGCATCGCCCGTTCTTTGTTTTGTAGCTGGCTACGTTCTTGAGTACAAAAAATGCGAATTCCTGTAGGCTTGTGAAACAAGTCAACCGCTGTTTCCACCTTGTTCACGTTTTGTCCACCAGCACCACCAGACCTCGCTGTAGTCAGTTCAATATCCTTCGGATCGATATGTACTTCCACATCATCCACTTCTGGCATTACCGCAACGGTAGCCGTAGAAGTGTGAACTCTACCACCAGCTTCAGTTACAGGTACTCTTTGGACTCGGTGAACTCCCGCTTCAAATTTCAGCTTACTGTAAACTTGATCGCCCTGAATTTCCAAAACGACTTCTTTAAAACCGCCCATTTCCGCCAAGGACTCACTGAGCATTTTTACTTGCCAGCCTTGACCTTCCGCGTAGCGCGAATACATCCGCAACAAGTCGCCAGCCCAAATACTAGCTTCATCGCCTCCTGTTCCCGCCCGAATTTCTAACATGATGTTTTTGTCATCGTTAGGATCGCGGGGAAGAAGCAGGATTGTTAGTCTTGTTTCCAGTTGTTCTATTTTCTCTTCTAGTTCTTTTACTTCCAAAGCGGCGATTTCTTGTAATTCTGCATCGCCGTTGGCTTCTTTAAGAACTTGTTTAGCACCGACTAACTCTTCTTGAGCAGTTTTCCACTCTTCATAAGTGTTCACCACTTCTTCCAAAGAAGAACGGGCTTTAGCCACTTTTTGATATTCTGTAGGATCGATCGCTACATCGGGATCTGCCAGTCGTCGGTTTAGTTCGTTGAAAGTTTGTTCAACAGAGTTAAGTTTATCGAGCAGGTAAGTTTCAGCCATAGTCAGTTGCCAGTTGTTGTCAGTTGTTAGTGAATTAAAAGTTAAAGGTAGGTTGTTAGTAGGTAAGGCTACAAACAACGGACTACCGACAATATGACTAGCCTGCTACTTTTTCTTTTTGCCACCGCCTCTCTGAGGTTGTGCTTGTCCTTCTTCGCCTTCCAACATTCCATATTTGCGGCGGAAGCGTTCGACTCGTCCTTCGGTGTCGATAATCTTTTGTGTACCAGTGTAGTAAGGATGGTTCCCTGACCAAACATCAACGTGAAGTTCTGGTTTGGTAGAACCAACGGTCATAACTACTTGACCGTTACAGTAAACTTTTGCTTCTGGATACCATTTGGGGTGAATATCTGGTTTTGCCATTTTGCTTTTTCCTCAAGATCTTGTGTTCACAGGGTTTTTGTTATTTGTCATAAGTCATAAGTCATTTGTTAACCCATTCACCAATGACCAATGACCAATGACCAATAACTATTTTAACGTTTGGAGTACTGAGGTGCTTTGCGAGCTTTGTGTAAACCGTATTTCTTCCGTTCTTTGGCTCTGGGATCGCGGGTGAGATACCCTTCGGTTTTTAAGGGTTTACGGTTGTCTGGGTCTAGTTGACAGAGTGCTCTAGCTACGCCTAAACGGATAGCATCTGCTTGTCCTGCGACTCCACCACCTTCAGCTTTAACGATGACATCGTAATCGTTTTCTAGTCCCAAGGTTTCTAATGGTGCTTTAGCGACGATCAGGAAAGCTGGGTTGAATTGGAGATATAAGTCTCCGGGTTTGCCGTTGATGGTCATTTGACCGCTTCCGGGTACTAGACGGACTCTGGCGATCGCAGATTTCCGCCGACCTGTTCCCCAGTACATGACGCGATCGTTGGTGACGGTGCGATCGCTTTGTTCTATTGCCTGCATTATCCTTCTCCTCCGGGAATAGTATTAATTTTAACTTCTTGGGGTTTTTGTGCTTTGTGGGGGTGGTCAGGGCCAGAATAAACTTTTAGTTTGGTAAATAAGCTTCTACCTAAAGAGTTTTTCGGCAACATTCCCTTAACAGCTTGTTCGATAATTCTCTCAGGAATACGTTGTTGTAGTTGGGCAAAAGTTTCGGTTTTCATCCCACCTGGTCTACCGGAGTGGCGGTGGTAAGTTTTTTGGCTGCGTTTTTTGCCTGTAACTTGGACTTTTTCGGCGTTTACCACAACTACAAAGCCACCTGTATCTAGGTGTGGGGTATATTGTGGGAGATTTTTGCCTCTGAGAATTACAGCAATTTCACTTGCTAGTCTTCCCAGACGTTGGTCAGCGGCATCGATCACAAACCAGGGACGATCGGCATTTTGTGGAGGTAAGTAGGTTTTGTTCATCTTTCTTATGATTGACCTGGGAAATTTTAGATTTTAGATTTTAGATTTTTAGATTTTTAGATTTGGGATTTTTAGATTGCTGAATCTAATTTGAGATGAAAATAGTTGTTTCAATTAATCACAAATCGAAAATCGGAAATCGAAAATCTAAAATTGAGATGTTGGTTGCGAGAATGTAAATTTAGGTTGGTTATCAAACCAAACTTCTGGGGGAAAGGGAAATTCGGGATAGCCAACGCGCAGCAAACACAGTCCGTTAGCGGGTGCTGCATATTTCACTTCGTCGCGACGTTGGTTGACCCAAAGTTTGGTAAATTCTTCTGGCGAAGTCTCTCCTTTACCCACCTGCACTAGCAGTCCCACCAGTAGCCGCACCATGCCATACAAAAAGCCATTAGCTTGAATTTCGATATGGATGAATGCGCCTTCGCAAACGCATTTTGCCGCTTGAACTTCTACCCAAGAGTGAGCGCGACCGGAGTTAGAACGATGGAAAGCTGTCAAATCATGCTTCCCAATCATGGGATCGAGGGCGGCTTGCATCTTGGTTGAGTCTAGTGGCGCATAATAATAATGCCAAGCAAAGGGTCTAACAAACAAGTTTGGTTGGCTATCTGTATATATGGTGTACCGATAACGTCGCCAAAGGGCTGAAAAGCGAGCGTGCCATCTAGAATCTACTTGGGCTGATGCCAGTACTAATATATCTTTAGGCAGTTGAGTATTGAGAACTGTCGCCCATTTTTCAGGAGGGATCGAACCTGTAGTTTCAAAGTGAGCTACTTGAGCAGCTGCGTGGACACCAGCATCGGTTCTTCCCGCACCGTAAAGGGTGACTGGTCGATTTTCGATGCAAGCGAGTACTTTTTCGATCTCTTCTTGTACCGTGCGCTGTCCTTTTTGTCTTTGCCAACCGTGAAAATGAGTGCCAAGGTATTGAATCACCAAGGCAACTCGCCGTGATGATTTGAGATTTTCGATTTCCGATTCTGGATTAGTCATAGTCAATCTCAAATCTCAAAAATCCTGGCATCGGCTTACACTAGCTCAATAATTGCCATTTCTGCGTTGTCGCCGCGACGGCTAACAGTCCGCAGAATGCGAGTATAGCCACCTTTACGATCGCTGTACCGTTGTCCGACTTGTTCAAATAAGGCGTGAACTAACTGTTTATCGTAAAGATAGCCCATTGCTTGGCGACGGGCAGATAAGGAACCATCTTTGGCTAAGGTGATAATCCGATCGGCTTGGGATCGAATAGCTTTAGCTCTAGGAACTGTAGTTTCAATCCGACCATGACGTAATAATTGGGTTGTCAGCGCTCTTAACAGCGCTTTTCGCTGGTCAGCTGGTTTACTTAGTTGTGGGATACGACGACCGTGACGCATAAGTTTTCCTTGTTTACCTTGAAAAAGTTTTGAGTTTTGAGTTTTGAATTTTGAGTTTTGAATTTAATTAATAACTTAAAACTCATAACTCATCACTTAAAACTATTTATTAAGCGTTAGGTTTGGCAGATTTCTCTTTCGGCAAAGTGATCCCCAAGCGTTTTTGTAAAGCTTCGATCACTTCTTCGGCTGATTTCTGACCAAAGTTTTTGATTTCCAGTAAATCTTCCTGGGTGTAATCCAGTAGGTCTGCTACTGAGTTAATTTGTGCCCGTTTTAAACAGTTATATGCCCGAACTGAGAGGTGCAATTCTTCGATCGGAATTTGGCTGGTCGGGTCTTGTTCGTCTGATGGTTCGGGTCCGATCGCATGAGTGCTAATATCAGTTAGCGGCTGGAATAAATCCACTAACAGATTCGCCGCTTGCGATAATGCTTCTTGAGGACTAATGCTGCCATTCGTCCAAATTTCCATCAGCAGACGGTCTTTTTCTTGAGAACCGTCAGCCCGCACTTCTTCAACGCTGTAGTTTACCTTACGAACTGGCATAAATACTGCGTCAATTTGGAGGAAATCCAAAGCGGCGGATTCATCATGTCCTCGGTCTACGGAACGATAACCCTTTCCGGTTTCCATCCGAAATTCAATTTCTAATTTGGCTCCTGGTGACAGTGTTGCGACATATTGACTGGGGTCTACTACCTCTACTTCCGAAGGTAAGTCAAATTGGGATGCAATCACTGTTCCGGGGCTTGTTGCCACTAGACGACCAATTTGCGGGCCTGAAGCGTGACTTTTGAAGACTATTTCTTTCATGTTTAAAAGAATCTCCAGCACGTCTTCCCGCACTCCTGGAATTGTGGCAAACTCGTGATTAACTCCGGCGATGCGGACGGCAGTGACTGCTGTTCCTGGTAAATTGGACAGTAGTACGCGCCTTAATGCGTTGCCCACAGTGGTTCCTTGACCTCTTTCCAGTGGCTCTAGGACAAATTTGCTGTATTGACCCCGATTTTTCTCAATGTTAGACTCGACACATTCAATGTGAAACTGCGCCACTTCGTCTCCCCCGTTCTTCCTAGATCCGTTGGCAGGCGGATAAAAGCTGCCTACCCTATTTGCTTTTAGCTGAATTGTCCAGATGCTTACAAGAGCAAAATACTCACCTTTTTTAATGGTGAGAAGACTCGTATTCCTTGAGTACACACTCTGGGAAAACAGTCCCTTGTCTACACGCGGCGACGTTTGGGTGGGCGACAGCCGTTGTGAGGAATGGGAGTAATATCTCGAATCAAGGTAATTTCTAATCCTGCGCCTTGAAGTGCTCTGATTGCGGTTTCCCGACCTGCACCAGGTCCACTCACCATGACTTCGATTTGCCGCATTCCTTGATCGATCGCCCGTCTCGCTGCACCTTCTGCCGCTGTTTGAGCCGCAAAGGGAGTACCTTTTTTCGCTCCCTTAAAGCCACTCGATCCTGCGGAAGCCCAAGAGATCACGTCGCCATTCTGATCGCTAATGGTGACGATCGTGTTGTTAAAAGTTGACTGAATGTAAGCTACACCATTGGGTACATTGCGTTTTTGCTTTTTCGTCCCTGGTTTTCTTGCTGTTTGTTGTCGCGCCATATCGCTCTATCGCTGGGTTTTAACTTAACTTGTTGGTTGTAATATTCTGGGATTCTGTATCGGGTTACTACCCAAAGTCTTACTTCTTAGCTGGTGCTTTCTTCTTACCTGCCACAGTTAAACGTCTACCGCGACGAGTCCGAGCGTTGGTACGAGTTCTTTGTCCCCGCACTGGTAATCCGCTACGATGACGACGACCGCGATAACTAGCAATGTCAATCAGGCGCTTGATGTTCATTGCTTCCCAGCGCCTGAGATCTCCTTCTACTTGGTAGTTACTTTCTACTGAAGCTCTCAGTGCTGCGACTTCAGCATCACTAAGGTCTTTAACGCGAGTGTCGGGATTAATTTTGGTCTCGGCGAGAATTTCTTTAGACCTAGTTAACCCGATTCCATAAATGTAGGTCAGACCGATTTCTACCCGCTTGTCACGCGGAAGGTCTACCCCGGCAATTCTAGCCACGCTTGCTTCCCCCTAATCTTTGATGGTTGCTACAAAAGTTTTCTAGAACTAAAATGCTCTTAAATAGATCCTGCTTTAATTAACCTTGGCGTTGTTTGTGCTTCGGATTGGAGCAGATGACCATAACTCTACCGCGTCTACGGATCACGCGGCATTTTTCACAGATTTTCCGAACTGATGCTCTAACTTTCATGCCTTTTTTGGCTTCGACTACAAACTAAATATTATATCATTTCCTATTTTATTTGTCAGTCTAGTAACGTCTAAGTTAGAGTTAACTGATTACTGACTTAGAGGCTTTGATCAATTTATTCTTACTTTTTCCGTAAGCGATAAGTAATCCGACCTTTGGTTAAGTCGTAGGGAGTTAGCTCTACTTTGACGCGATCGCCTGGTAAGATTTTGATGTAATTACGGCGAATCTTCCCGGAAATATGGGCTAAAACATTAAACCCATTATCCAGGTCTACCCTGAACATGGCATTAGGTAATGATTCAGTTACGGTTCCTTCCATCTCAATTAAGTCTTGTTTAGACAATTGTTTTTTTCCTCAACTCGACAATATTATTATGATTTGAAACTGCGACCAGATGATTTTTCTAGGGCGACACAGGACGAACCTAGAACATTTTAACATAACGTAGCAAATTTGCTGGTTTTCACCTGACGGTACCAGGGAGAGATTTTTGAATGGGTTGGTTGAGAACCCATTCAATTTATCAGGGAAAAATCATGGCGTTGAGCAATCTAAATCGACAGCTTTTTTCAAAGAAGCTGTAACTTCTTCCATCGATTGATTACCTTGAATAGAGACGAGTAGGTGACGCTCGTTATAGTAATCAATCAAGGGTGCGGTTTGGGAGCGATAAACTTCCAAACGACGACGAATTACTTCTTCGGTATCATCTTTTCTACCGCGTTTGAGCAACCGATCGACGATGATTTGATCTGGGACTTCTAGGTTGATTACGCGATCGCAATGTTGCTGTAATTTCTCCAGCAGTTCATCCAAAAACTTAGCTTGAGCCACATTGCGAGGAAACCCATCTAAGATCCAACCTGACTGAGCATCAGCTTCAGATAATCTATGGAGTACCATATCCAAAATCAGTTGGTCTGGAACAAGTTCGCCCTTTTCTTGATATGACTTAGCTTGGATGCCTAAATCAGTACCTTGAGCCACCTCATTGCGTAAAATTTCCCCAGTAGAAATATGGGGAATATGACATAACTCAGCCACCTTTTGGGCTTGAGTTCCCTTACCTGCCCCAGGCGCTCCCAGAAAAATCAATCGCGTCACTGCCACTACTCTTTCACCATTCCTTCATATCGTTGAGAAATTACATAAGTCTGGATTTGTTTTGACGTATCGATCGCCACACCAACCAGAATCAACAGAGAAGTTGCGCCCAACCCTCTAAAAGTTCCCACAGTAGCACTTTCCACTGCTGTAGGTACAATTGCCACCACACCCAAGAAAACTGCACCCAAAAAAGTCAAGCGGTTGAGAACTCTTTCCACATATTCGCTAGTAGCTTTACCAGGGCGAATACCGGGAATACTAGAACCCATTTTCTTGAGGTTTTGTGCCAAATCTACTGGGTTGACAATCAACGAAGAGTAGAAATAGCTGAAGAAAAGAATCAACACCAAATAAGTAATCACATAAACTGGACTACTAGGATTCAGATAAGTCGCTGCTATTCTATTTAAAGTTTCATTTTGGACAAAATTTGCCAAAGAAGCAGGTAAAAACAGGACAGCAGAGGCAAAGATAATTGGCATTACCCCGCCTTGATTCAAACGCAAAGGCAAGTAACTGCTTTTTTCTAAATACAACTTACGCCCGACTTGACGACGTGCAGAAATAATGGGAATCCGGCGACTACCTTCTTGGACAAAAACAATCCCGACAATCATTACCAGGAATACAACCAAGAGAATAATTACCTTACCGATAATTTCTCTACCGCCTGTCTGAGCCAAATCAATAGTAGCGGCAAAAGACTTTGGTACAACTGCCACAATATTTAGAAAAATCAGCAGAGAAGCGCCATTACCAAGTCCACGCTCTGTAATCAGTTCGGAAACCCACATCACAAACATAGAGCCTGCGGTGAGAGCGATGACGGTTTTGGCATAGAACCAAAATCCGGGATTCCCTCCTTCTGCAAATGGACTAACCCAAATAGAAATGCCAATACTTTGAATTACAGCCCATACCAGAGCTACATAGCGCGTCCACTGGGAAATCTTCCGGCGACCTGCTTCCCCTTCATTTTTCTGGAGATTTTCTAAAGAAGGAAGGGCGGCGGTGAGTAGCTGCAAGATAATCGAAGCATTAATGAAAGGCAGAATACCCAAGGCAAAAATACCCAAGGCAACGATACCGCCTCCAGAGAACAAATCCAACAAGCCAACTAAGGGGCTGTTTTGCACTTGCGCTCGAAATGCTTCGCGATTAATTCCTGGTACTGGTAAGAAAACGCCCAATCTTACCAAAATTAACAGTCCTAGAGTGACAAGCAGCCTACCGCGAAGTCCGGCTGCTTGGGCCATTTGAGCGAATGTCTCCTGAGCCGTGGGAGCTTTTTCTCGACTGATCATAATTTCCGGTTTACCTCGCTTGCGTTCACGGAGTGTGTGCGTAGCACGTATCGCGTAGCCTTTACTTAGCAAGTATCCTGGCAATAGCTAGGTCTTAGGTTAACCTCTGGTCTTCTCTACTACTTCACAGGTGCCACCTGCGGCTTCAATTTTGCTGCGGGCTCCAGCTGTAAAAGCTGCGGCTGTTACTCGCAAAGGTGTGCTTAACTCTCCATCTCCCAAGAGTTTCAGTGGCCCATTGTTAGCTGTGATAATACCAGCTTCCATGAGCGAATCCAGGGTTACTTCAGTATTAGCTGGGAGGGATGCCAGTTTGCTTACATTGATCGTAGTGTACTGGCGAGGATTAATTACCGTAAAGTGCTTTAACTTGGGTATCCGACGGTACAAGGGTTGTTGTCCACCTTCAAATCCGGGTCGAGTGCTGCCACCGGAACGAGCTTTTTGACCGCGCATCCCTTTACCAGCGCTAGCACCTTGTCCAGCAGAAACACCCCGACCTAGACGGCGGCGGCGTTTTTTTGAGCCTTCTTTAGGCAGAGCATCATTGAGTCTCATAGTCTTTTTTCCTTAGTTTTTTAGTCATTTGTCATTTGTTATTTGTCATTTGTCATTTGTAGAAATGAGATTGATTCTTTTATCCAATGACTAATGACTCATGACCAATAACTAACCGAAAATATTTTCTAGTGGGATTCCCCGGTCTTCAGCTACTTCGGTGAAGGTTCTCAAGGTTTCTAGGGCGTTAACGGTAGCTCTGGCGTTA
Organism: Floridaenema aerugineum BLCC-F46; assembly: GCF_041929345.1. Lineage (NCBI taxonomy): Bacteria > Bacillati > Cyanobacteriota > Cyanophyceae > Aerosakkonematales > Aerosakkonemataceae > Floridanema > Floridanema aerugineum. The sequence continues at coordinate 13,032 of NZ_JBHFNQ010000111.1, read as the reverse complement.
TTCAATGGGTTGCTAGAGCCGAGTTGTTTGGCTAGAATGTTGCGAACTCCGGCTAATTCCAATACGGTACGGACTGCGCCACCTGCGATTACCCCTGTACCAGGGGCGGCTGGACGCATCATAACTTTAGCTCCGCCGCCTTTGCCTTTGATGGGGTGAGGAATGGAATTAGACTTAGTGAGGGGAATATCAATTAAGTGTTTTTTCCCGTCAGCTACGCCTTTTCTCACTGCGCCGATTACGTCGCTAGCTTTACCAACGCCGACTCCGACTTGACCGCGTTCGTTGCCTACAACTACGATCGCACGGAAGCTAAGTTTTTTCCCACCCTTAACTACTTTGCTGACCCGACGGATTTGAATCACCCGTTCTTGCCAGGTAGTTTCTTTTTCTTTAGTGCGGCTGCCTTTTTTACCGCGACCTTTCTCTTTTTCTGCCATATTTTTTCCTTGATTGTTTGTTATTTGTCATTTGTCAGTTGTTATGTGTCATTTGTTTTTTCTTTCACAAATGACCAATGACCAATGACTAATGACAATTAAAAATCTAATCCAGCTTCACGGGCTGCATCAGCCAGAGCTTTAATCCGACCATGATACAGATTACCACCCCGGTCAAAGACGACTTTTTGAATGCCTTTTTCTAGAGAACGCTGGGCGATTAATTTACCTACTTCGGTGGAAGCTGCACAGGTAGATTTGGAGTCCAAACTTTCTCTTAAGGATGGCTCTACTGTAGAAGCAGCAACTAAGGTGTGATGTTGAGTATCGTCGATCACTTGAGCATAGATATGCTCGTGGGAACGAAATACTGCCAAACGGGGACGTTCTGGTGTTCCAAAAACCTTGCGACGAATCCGACGATGACGATTTTCTTTTGATTCTCTGCGAGTAAGCTTCATTTCTTCCCTGCCTTACCAGCTTTACCAGCTTTGCGTCTTACTACTTCTCCGGCATAGCGAATGCCTTTGCCTTTATAAACTTCTGGTGGGCGGACGGCACGAATTTTAGCTGCCAGATTACCCACTAGTTCTTTGTCGATGCCACTAACTGTGACGTTGACGTTACCTTCCACTGCCATTTGGATGCCTGGTGGTGGTTCGATTTTGACTTCGTGGCTGTAGCCGACAACTAAAACCAGGTTGCCAGCGTCTACTCTCGCCCGATAACCAACCCCTTGAATTTCTAAGCGGCGTTGGAATCCATTGGAAACACCTTCTACCATGTTGGCGACTAAGGTGCGAGATAATCCGTGTAGCTGACGGAGTGTACGGGAGTCGTTTTCCCGAACCACGTTTAAGGTTTCACCCTCTTGCTGGACGATGATTCCTTCGGGTAGGACTCTAGATAATTCTCCTTTTGGTCCTTTGACGGCAATTTTTTGGTCTTCAATTGCCACTGTTACCTTATTAGGTATGCTAATAGGACGCTTACCAATCCGAGACATGACAAATTTTTCCTCTGTTATTTATCACTTGTCATTTGTCTTATGTCATTTGTCATTTGTATGAGTTCTCTATAACTAGTCGGGAAAGCGAATCTTAGTTAACTAATAACTAATGACCAATGACTAATGACAAAGACTACTACCAGACATAGCAAAGTACCTCTCCACCTACATTTTGGCGGCGGGCTTCTCGATCGGTCATAATCCCACTAGAAGTAGAGATGATCGCAATGCCAATTCCACCCAAAACTCTCGGTAAGTCTTTACGATTTGAGTAAACTCGCAATCCTGGTTTACTAACTCTTTTAAGAGCAGTAATAATCGGTTGACGATTTTTTCCTTTATATTTCAAAGAGATTACGAGATGTTTTTGTACACCTTCGCCATCCTCAACAAACTCCCCAATGAAGCCTTCATCTTGTAGAACTTTAGCTATTGAGCGAGTCATTTTTGTTGCGGGAACCTTTGTGGTTTGATGCCGCGCTAAGTTTGCGTTGCGGATGCGCGTTAGCATATCTGCAATTGTGTCGTTTACCGCCATCTTTTCCTCCTTATTGATCGCGGAATGGCATCCCAAAAGCCTTGAGTAAGGCGCGGCCTTCTTCGTCGGTTTTGGCTGTGGTAATAATGGAGATGTCCATGCCACGAATTTGGTCGATTCTGTCGTATTCGATTTCGGGAAATATCAGTTGTTCTCTTACGCCTAAGCTGTAGTTACCACGACCATCGAAGCTTTTAGGGCTGATTCCGCGAAAGTCTCTAATCCGGGGTAATGCTAGGTTGATTAATCGATCGAGAAAAGCATACATTCGATCGCCCCGTAAAGTCACCATAATTCCCACTGGCATTCCTTCACGGATTTTAAAACCTGCGATCGCTTTTTTCGCTCTGGTGACTACTGGTTTTTGACCAGCGATTAAACCAATTTCAGTCAGCGAAGATTCCAAAGCTTTAGCATTACTAGCCGCTTCTCCTAAACCTCTGTTCAGGGTCACTTTAATGATCTTCGGTACCTGATGAATATTCGTGTAATTGAATTGTTCCTTCAGTTTAGGAACAACTGTTTCTTGATAAACCGTTTTTAGTCTTTGTGTCATTGGTTTTACCTGTTCTTCCTGGGCTTGGTCAGGAAATTTTTAATTTGGGATTTGGGATTTGGGATTTGGGATTTTTTAGATTCTCTGGGGATTTGTTTAGCACCCGACAATCGAAAATCGAAAATCATTTTATTTGTCGATTATTTCCCCTGTTTTCTTCAACTTACGCACTTTTTTACCAGCTTCATTAAAGGTATAGCAAATGCGACTAGCGACATTTTGCTTAGTGGAATAGTGCATGACATTAGAACTGTGAATAGGTGCTTCAAAAGTAATAATCCGACCTGATTCACCTTCTTGTTGGGGTTTAACGTGCTTAGTTCTGATGTTTACACCTTGAACAACTACCTGACTTTCTTCAGGTATTGCCCGCAGAATTTCTCCAACTTTGCCTTTATCTTTGCCGGAGATTACTTGTACGGTGTCACCTTTTTTTACGTGCAGTTTATAGCGCACTTTTTCGCCTTTTTTAGTTTGAGCCATTACAGCACCTCCGGGGCGAGGGAAACTATTTTGGTGTAGTTTTTGTCACGCAGTTCCCGGGCTACGGGGCCGAAAACGCGAGTGCCTTTGGGGTTGCCATCGGCGTTGATGATGACGGCGGCGTTATCGTCGAAACGAATGCTCATGCCGCTTTCGCGACGCAGAGCTTTTTTGGTACGCACGATGACTGCCCGCACTACGTCTGATTTTTTCACTGCCATGTTGGGGATTGCGTCTTTAACGACGGCGATAATCACATCACCCACATGACCATAGCGGCTGTTTCCGGCACCTAAAACCCGGATACACATTAATTGTTTGGCTCCGCTATTATCAGCAACATTGAGGTAGGTTTGGGGTTGAATCACGGTTTTACTCGCTTAATTTTGGTAATTGGTGATTAATTAGAAGGGTAATTTGTCACCGAATTACTTACTGTTTGGTGGTGAGAATTTCGGCAACTTCCCAGCGTTTGGTACGGCTTAAAGGACGAGTTTCCCGGATGCGAACGCGATCGCCCATCTGACACTTATTTTCCTCATCATGGGCTTTATATTTTTTGGTTCGCACCACGATTTTGCCGTATTTGGGGTGAGGGGAACGGTTTTCGATCGCCACCACCACCGTTTTTTGCATCTTGTTACTAACAACTAATCCGACTCTTTCTTTAACAGCCATTGCTCTCTACTCCTGTTCTGCTTCCGGTTTCCCTTGAGCAGCTGCTTTTTGACGTTCGCCTTCCACCATTAATAATTGAGCTAGACGATGTTTAGCGTGTTTAAACTGGTGTGACTTTTCCAACTTTTGAGTTGCTTTTTGTAAGCGCAACTTGAACAATTGTTGTTTAATTTCGAGTATTTCCTTGGCTAGTTCCGCGTCGGACAAGTCTCTGGCTTCAGAAATCTTTGATAAAGGCATCTTAAACCTGCTCCTGAGAACGCACGACAAATTTAGTTTTAATTGGCAACTTATTAGCAGCCAAACGCATAGCTTCACGAGCGGTTTCTTCGGGTACACCAGTGATTTCAAACATGATTCTTCCTGGCTTAACCACAGCTACCCAAAACTCAGGAGCACCTTTACCGGAACCCATCCGAGTTTCTGCGGGGCGCATCGTTACAGGTTTGTCTGGGAAAATCCGAATCCAGATTTTGCCACCCCGACGAATGTAGCGAGTCATCGCCCGACGACTGGCTTCTATTTGCCGAGAAGTGATCCAAGCGGGTTCTAGGGCTTGCAGACCGAAATCACCGAAGTTAAGGTCACTACCCCGATAAGCCAAACCTGTCATCCGCCCGCGTTGTTGTTTACGGAATTTTGTTCTTTTAGGACTTAACATACTCTTTATCCCTCATTAGAACGGTCTTCAAACTGCTGGCGGCGTTTGTTTGGTTGGCGACGGCGATTATTTCCTCCGGGAGCGGGAGCAGCTTCTACTCGTTCTTGTCCGGGGATAATTTCACCTTTGAAAACCCAGACTTTTACGCCCAAAATGCCATAAATGGTTTTAGCGGTCTGATATGCAAAATCGATATCTGCCCGTAAGGTATGCAAAGGTACGCGACCTTCTCTTGTCCATTCAGTTCGAGCGATTTCTGCGCCGTTTAAACGACCGCTAACTTGGACTTTAATCCCTTCGATTCCGGCTCTTTGAGCGCGTTGAATGGCTTGGCGAACTACTCTACGGAAGGAAACCCGTTTTTCTAGCTGTTGGGCGATGTATTCTGCGATTAAGTTAGCGTCAGCATCAACTTTTGTGACTTCCACAACGTTGACGCGGATTTGACGATTGTTGCCCAAGGCTTGTTGTAGTCCGAGTCGCAGGGTCTCAATTCCTGTACCGCCTCTTCCCACTACTACCCCTGGCCTAGCAGTACGAATTTCTAAATCGATTTGGTCGGCTTTCCGTTCGATTTTGACATCGGAAATGCCTGCTTTTTGTTCTTGATTGAGTTTCTTCTCAACATACCCGCGAATTTTGTGGTCTTCTTCTAAGATCTCCGGGTAACGAGATGGGTTAGCGAACCACCGAGAGCGGTGCTCTTGGGTGATGCCTAAACGAAAACCAACTGGATGAATTTTTTGTCCCACTGATACGTCCTCAACGTAATTTCAGATTTTAGATTTTAGATTTTAGATTTTGGGGTTTTGCGATCTGCAATCTAAATCTAAAAATCTTTCCTCCTAGTTATTGTTCTGCTTCAGCAACGGCAACTGTGATGTGACAAGTTGGCTTGCGAATTTGGTATGCACGTCCTTGCGCTCTAGGGCGGAACCGTTTTAAGCTAGGGCCACCATCAGCAAAAGCTGTGCTGACGACTAATTTTTGCGGGTCTAAGCCTGCGTTATGCTCGGCGTTGGCAACGGCGGAACGCAATACTTTGAGGACTGGTTCACAAGCTTTGTAGGGCATAAACTCCAGAATGATTAAAGCATCCCGATAGGAGCGCCCACGAATTTGATCGAGAACGCGACGTACTTTATACGGTGACATTCGTATGTAACGTGCGATCGCTTTTATTTCAGTGTTGTCAGCCATATTTTTCTCCACTTTTGTCATTCGTTATTTGTCACTCGTCCTTTTTTAATCTCTTGACCAATGACTGATGACCAATGACTAATGACAAAACAAATTATCGACGAGCTTTAACATCTTTTTTGGAATGCCCCTTAAAGGTGCGAGTTGGCGCAAATTCGCCTAATTTATGTCCCACCATCTGGTCAGAAATGTAAACTGGTACGTGCTGACGACCGTTGTGTACGGCGATGGTATGACCTACCATTTGCGGCAGGATGGTAGAAGCCCTAGACCAAGTTTTGATTACTTGTTTTTCTTTTCTTTCGTTTAGAGCTTCAATTTTGCTCATCAAATGATCGGCTACGAAAAGCCCTTTTTTTAATGATCGACCCATAGTTTCTGAGTTTTGAGTTTTAAGTTTTAAGTTTTGAGTTTTGAGTTTTGAGTTTTAATTTAATAACTCTTAACTCATAACTTTCTTAAGCATCCCGACCGCCACGACCGCGTTTAGACGATTTGCGGCGACGACGCACGATTAATTTGCTGCTGGGTTTTTTCGGTTTGCGAGTTTTTGCACCCAAGGTTGGTTTACCCCAAGGTGTAACTGGCCCACTTCTACCGATCGGTGCTCTACCCTCACCACCGCCATGTGGGTGGTCTACGGGGTTCATGACGCTACCTCTAACTTTGGGACGGCGGCCTTTCCATCGGTTCCGACCTGCTTTTCCGGTGCTGAGGTTTCTTGCGTCAATATTGCCTACTTGACCGATAGTGGCGTAGCATTCGCGGCGAATCATCCGAACTTCGCCTGATGGTAATTTCAGGGTGACGTAGTTCCCTTCTTTTGCTACGACTTGGGCGGTAGCGCCAGCGGCACGAACGATTTGAGCGCCTTTACCTGCTACTAGTTCGACGTTGTGAACGTTTGTACCCAAGGGAATGTTACCTAAAGGTAGTGCGTTACCGATTTCAAAGGGAGCATCTGGCCCGGAGATTATTTCCGTTCCCACTCCTAAACCGTTGGGATGAAGGATGTAACGCTTTTCGCCGTCTCTGTAGAACAGGAGAGCCAGCCGTGCATTACGGTTGGGGTCGTATTCTATTGCTGCTACTTTGGCTGGGATGTTGTGTTTGTCGCGGCGAAAGTCAACGATGCGGTAGAGGCGTTTGTGTCCACCACCACGACGACGACTGGTAATTACGCCGCGATTGTTGCGGCCTTTTGGCCGATGATTTGATACTGTTAGGGATTTCTCTGGTTCACTTTTGGTGATTTCGGAGAAATCGGAGATGGTACATTGTCGAGTACCGGGTGTGTATGGCCTAAAGGAACGGGTGCCCATTGTTTTGCGTCCTCAGTTCTGTGCTAAGAAGTTTTGCTCTCGTTTGGTGGGATTAAACTTCTGGGAACAGGGTTTGTCTAACTTTTTCTACGTCGTCGGGTGCTATGGTGACGATCGCTTTTTTATATCTCGCCTTAAACCCAGTAAATTTGCCGACTCGACGTTGTTTTCTCGGTGGCAAAATGGTGTTTACACTTACCACTTTGACATCAAATAAATTTTCGATCGCTGCCTTAATTTCTGGTTTACTCGCTTTGGGAGTAACTTCAAAAGTGTACTTATTCTGCTCCATGAGAATAGTTGCTTTTTCAGTCACGATCGGGCGATAAACAATATCGGCTAGATAGCGAGGATCAAACTCACTCACTGTAGACCTCCTGTATTTTTGCCAGAGCTTCCGGTGTGGTCACTAACTTATCTGCCCACAGTAAATCGTAGACATTCAAGCAATCTGCCAAAATCAATTTCAACTTGGCAATATTCCGGGCTGATAAGTAAAGGTTTTCGTCTTTTTCCGAAACAATCAACAAAACTTTTGCTTCTGGTTCTACACCCCAACGAGTAAGTGCCGTTACTAACTCTTTGGTCTTCGGTCGAGGAAATTTTTCGGCAAAACTTTCGATTACTATCAGATCCCCATCCCGGCTCATTAACGCTGTTCTCAGAGCTAACCTCCGTTCTTTGCGGTTCATGTTGATGTTAAATTCTCTGGGTTTTGGCCCGAAAATTACACCACCACCACGCCATAATGGAGAACGAATCGAACCTGCTCTAGCGCGTCCGGTTCCTTTTTGTCGCCAAGGTTTGCGACCGCCACCACTCACTTCCGATCGAGTTTTGGTGCTGACTGTTCCTTGCCGTGCATTGGTCATTTGCCTTACCAGTGCGCGGTGGACAATGTGAGAGGCATTCTCTTCTTTAGCAACTTTCAACTCTAAAGTTGCTTGCCCAACTTCTTGCCCTTCCCAGTTTTTTACTACACAGTTAACCATATTCTTTGTCCTTTGTTATTCGTCATTTGTCATTGGTTATTAGTGACTAATGACCAGTACGGGCGATTCATGAATCCCCCCTACTATTTGCCGACCTTTTTCTCTGGTGTAATACTGAGCAAAGCACCTGGTTTACCGGGCAATGCTCCCTTAATTAAAATCAAGTTGCGTTCGGCATCGACGCTAACTACTGTTAGTTTGCGAATGGTGACTCGCTCTCCGCCTAAACGTCCTGCCATCCGCTTACCCGGATAGACTCTTCCTGGTGTCGTACCAGCACCCGTAGAGCCTGGAAGCCTATGGTTTTTGGAACCGTGAGCCATTGGCCCCCGTTTAAAGTTGTGGCGTTTTTGATATCCGGCAAAGCCTTTACCAATGCTTGTGCCTACAACGTCCACGATTTGATCTGGGGCAAATATATCTACTTTAATTTCTTGACCCAGTTGATATTCACTGGGATTATCTAAGCGATACTCGCGCAGGTGACGCAAGGGCGCACTGTTAGATTTGGCTAAGTGTCCTTTTTCTGGCTTGTTGATTGCCTTGGAACTAGCTTCGCCAAATCCGAGTTGGATTGCAGTATAACCGTCTGTTTCTTTGGTCTTAATCTGCGTTACGGGGCATGGCCCGGCTTGAACTACGGTAACAGGAATGGCTTTTCCTGTTGCGTCAAAGATTTGGGTCATGCCTAATTTGGTGCCGAGGATTCCGATCGCCACAGTATGTGGTCTCTCCTTAATTTACGCGCTACAATTCCCCAGATTCCCTTTTGGAGAACCCGTTTTTCTGACTACACTCTTCTGGTTTCAGTTGAATGTAATTGAACTGTTTCCAGATGTTCGGTCTTTGAGATTAGATGGTTGTAACCTAAGCAAGATCGCACTCAGAACATTTTTGGACTTCCCAAAGTTTTACTTCTCGGAAGTCCGATTATTAGCGTCAACTTGCTATTTAAAGCTGTTTGGTAGGCCAAGCAATAGCCTGGTCATTTTTTGCTGGCACTCGGACTTAAGTAGGGACACGGCATCATTAACTTTATCCGTGTGTCCAAAATATTTATGATGCCGTTTCCCTACTCAGTATCCTTTTGTTTAGCCAGATAAAATAATGTGGCTTGTTGGTTTACTTGACAGTACCGCCCACCTTTGGGTTACTCTTTGGCTCAAGCTGTTGGTGTTCCGGCTGCCAAAGTTGACCGAGCGCATCTATCCGTTTGGCTCTATTCAAGTATTCTTGCCACTCTTGAGTGAGAGCAGAGTTACTGAAATTTTGACCACAATTGTTTACTATAGACCATATTTTAAGAATTGTCTAGATGATGGCAAAGATATTTTGCGGGACTGGGAATAACAGGCAAGATGCCTGTTCTACGGGACTGGGGAACAAAGTTGGGATTGGTAGCCTATTGTGCTTTTGCTATGGGAATGAAAAGTAAGTTCTATTTCTGGATTGGTTGATCAAAGACTAAAATTACTATATTTGTTTGAAGCTTCATGAAGCGATCGGGCAGTTAGCCACAGACGATAGAAGACGAATTTATGGCATTAATTACAACTGGTAGTCAACTGATTAAAGATTTGGAAAGTTCTGGGGCGCTAGCACTCTATGTGCCACTAGAAGGGGGTTTTGAGGGTCGTTACCAAAGGCGGATCAGGGCTGCGGGCTATACAAGCTTGAACATTTCTGCTAAGGGTTTAGGCGATCTGAGTGCTTACTTGACTGCAGTGCATGGGGTACGTCCGCCACATTTGGGTAAGAAAAGTTTGGGTTCTGGGGCGGCTGTGGGTTATGTTTACTATTTACCGCCACTGCTGAGTACTCAATTGGAAAATTTACCGCCTAAGTCTAAGGGACTGTTGTTGTGGATCATTGAGGGACAGATTTTGTCTCGTCAGGAGATTGAGTATTTAACGATGTTACCGAAGATGGAGCCGCGATTGAAGTTGGCGGTGGAGATGGGTGGCGATCGCTATTTCCGCTGGGAACCTTTAGCAACTACTTTAGCTGCTGCATAAAAGTAAGTAGTTGCGCTTTAGCGCTCTTATAGCGCTGAAGCGCAACTACGTACCAGAAGGAAGCTGCATAAAAGTACGTAGTTGCGCTTTAGCGCTCTTATAGCGCTGAAGCGCAACTACATACTAGAAGAAAGTAGGGGAGAGTTAAACTTTCCTCTGCTTTTTTAGCTTTTGGGTGAATGTTGATGTGGGTAAGGTTTTGATACCTTGGAATTAGCAATATTTAATGGAGATAGGATTTATGTTAGAAAATCGAGATTATACATTAATTATTGACAAAAGCGGTAGTATGGCGAGTAAAGATCAGCCTGGTGGGAAGAGTCGCTGGGCGGCGATGGAAGAGTCTACTATAGCGATCGCCAGTAAATGTGAAGAATTAGATCCTGATGGGCTGACGGTTTACGTATTTTCGGGAAAATTTAAGCGTTACGATAATGTGACTTCTAATAAAGTTAGTGATATTTTCCGGGAAAATGAACCTTCAGGAAGGACAGATTTAGCGGGTGTTTTACTGGATGCAACTAATGATTATTTTCGGCGGAAAGCTGCTAGACAAACTAAGCTGAATGGGGAAACAATTGTTGTAGTTACGGATGGAGAACCGGACGATCGCAAAGCTGTAATGCGAGTAATTATTGAAGCTTCACGCAAAATGGATAAAGATGAAGAGTTAGCGATTACTTTTATTCAAGTTGGGACCGATCAACAAGCCAGAACTTTCTTGAAAGTTTTAGATGATGAGTTGCAAGGTGCGGGAGCAAAATTTGACATTGTAGATACAGTTACTATTGATGATATGGAAGATATGACTCTGACGGAAGTGCTGTTGAATGCAATTGTTGATTAAGAGTTTTATGAGGGAAGATTCTGCAATTTAGTGGTTAGTAGTTATGAGGGCTAAGCAATTATGGAATCGATCGATGATATATTGGCTCAGTTAAAATCTGAGTATCAAGAGAAGGATAATCCAGGGCAAGGGAAAAAGCCACCTCCGGCGAAAAGGGAAAATGCGATCGAGCCGAAATTACCCAACTTACCACCGCCAACAAAATCAAGGCAAAAATCCTTTTCTCCTACTTCACCGGAAGATGCTTTACTGTCGCAAATGAAAGCGGAATTTGCCGAACAGGACAAAGCCGAAGAACTGAAAAGGCAAGAACAAATCAAAGAAGAGAAAATCAGACAGGAGAGAATCAAACAACAGCAAAGACAAGCGTTAACTAAAGAAGCAGAAGCTTGGTTGAAGAAGTTAAATCCGCGATCGGCTGAAGGTCTTTGGTTTGAAGAATTTGCCTATAGTTATTCATCAAAATTGGAAGCAGCAATTGATTACTTGCAAGCCTTGAAAGAAACTCAATCTTAATAGCTAGGTTTAAGCAGAGTTCTGGTAAATTTATATACTCTAGGATTGGGTTGAAAGTTTGGTATTGCAATTGCAGCTAAGAAATATTTACAAATTTTTTCTAGCTAAGTCAATTTCTTTTGAAGAAATTAGGATAGGCTAGATGAGGAACAAGAAAAGATTTTTCGATTAGTTTTGTATGGGCTGGAGGTTCTATGCTTGAAGAACGCGACTATACACTAATTATTGACAAAAGCGGTAGTATGTCTACCCCAGACCAACCGGGGAATAGAACTCGTTGGCAAGCTGCACAGGAGTCAACTTTAGCATTAGCGAGAAAATGCGAACAGTTCGATCCAGATGGGATTACGGTTTACTTATTTTCTGGTCGATTTAAGCGTTACGATAATGTAACATCTGATAAAGTTGCTCAAATTTTCCAAGAAAATGACCCATCTGGAACTACTGATTTGGCTGGGGTTTTAAAAAATGCTACTGATAGTTATTTACAGCGAAAAGCAGCGGGAGAAACTAAGCCAAATGGTGAGATAATTTTGGTAATTACCGATGGTGAACCAGACGATCGCAAAGCAGTAATGCGAGTAATTATTGAAGCATCGCGTCAAATAGACAGAGATGAAGAATTAGCAATTTCATTAATTCAGGTTGGCACAGATCAAACAGCAACTAAGTTTCTCAAGGTTTTAGATGATGAATTGCAAAATGCGGGAGCAAAGTTTGACATTGTTGATACAGTCACCTTAGATGATATGGAAGGTTTCACTCTGAGTGAAGTGCTGTTAAATGCGATTAATGATTAGGTAAAATTGGTAATGGATAATTGATAAAATTTTCTCTGATTGATTATCCATTACTTTTGGTTTGTCACTGGAAAATAAGAGTGATTAGTTACATTTTAGTAAGTGAAAAGTTTTCCTAGTCCCTAGTCCCTAGTCCCTAGTCCCAGAGAGGTTATTATGCAAGACCGAGATTATACATTAATAATTGACAAAAGTGGCAGTATGTCTACTCCCGATCAAGTGGGTGGAAGGAGTCGTTGGGAAGCTGCACAAGAATCTACTTTAGCATTGGCGAGAAAATGCGAACAATTTGACCCGGATGGGATTACGGTTTACTTATTTTCTAGTCGATTTAAGCGTTATGATAATGTGACTTCTAGTAAGGTTGAGCAAATTTTCCAAGAAAATGATCCGGCTGGTACAACTAATTTGGCTGGAGTTTTGGAGGATGCAGTTAAGCAATATTTTCAGCGCAAAGCTACTGGACAAACTAAGGCGGGTGGTGAAACAATTATAGTTGTTACTGATGGGGAACCGGACGATCGCAAAGGTGTAATGCGAGTAATTATCGAAGCATCGCGCCAAATGGATACAGATGAAGAGTTAGCAATTTCGATGATTCAAGTAGGTTCTGATGCTACTGCTAGTCGGTTTTTAAAAGCGTTGGATGATGACTTGCAAGGTGCTGGTGCTAAGTTCGATATTTGCGATACAGTGACAATGGATGATATGGCAGATATGACTTTAGCAGAAGTTTTGCTGAATGCAATTAATGATTAGTTGTTCGTATTAGCGACTTCAGTCGTATTAAGTAGGTGCAAATAAATAAAGTGATAATAGTTAGATGAGGATGGGGCGGGGGGGGTGGCCCCCCCCCACAAAGAAGGTTATCCTGTGGGGTGGGGCTCCAGCCCCCCCCCGCCCCAGCTAACTCTTTTCACATTATTTATTTTCACCTACGGTATAAGACTGAAGGCGCTCATACGGACAAAAAAA